>JAISRU010000088.1 GCA_031273515.1 Bacteroidales bacterium
CAAGTATTAACCTTATTCACTATTCATTTTAATCATATCGACTTTATCTTTTACAAGTCCGACCTACATCGGACATATAGTCCGACCTACATCGCAGTTAAGTCCGACCTACATCGGACATGTAGTCCGATGTAGGTCGCAGTGATAAAACCTCCTGACGAATTACTTAAATTCTCCTGAGAAAATAACTAATTCTTCGGATTGTTTTCGTTACTTCTCCGGCACAAAAACGGGATGCATACCTGACGGCATGCAATGTTTGTTCTTATCGTTTGTTTCTACCAAGCGTCGCATCCCTAATGGGATGCAGTTCCAAATTTTCCTACTCGTTTACTTGTTCACTTGTCTACTCGTTCACTAATAAATCACAGTTCAAGACAATCAGGATATGGACAAATCCAATCGTTGTTTCAAGGTCGTCAGATGAGGATTTTGTTTGCACAATTCCTCAAAGACTTCGTGAGGATTCGACTTGTTTATATATGTTTCCTGCGTTGTCTGAATTATTCTGAGGTCGAAAGAATAAGGAATACCCGTCCTTTGAGCTAAAGAAGACGTCAATGCAGCTATTATTTGTCGTACTTCTTGTCGTGCGACTTCATTAGGGAGTTCCAAAATCACAGTATAATCCTCTGTCGCTACGGGAAGCTGTTTTACCAGCAACTCTTCTGCAATGATCGTGTCTTTGGTAGATGCTTCCTTAATCGCATCCGCCCAGCATTCCTGCAAGGTCTGAAAACCGGCGTCTTCTTCTTCGCCATCCGAAAAGACTGTTTCCGTTTCCTCTATTGCTGTCTCGGACAGCAACGTTGTTTCTGTTTCCTGTATTTCTGTTTCAGGAATAGACACTGTTTCAGGCAACGATGTTGTTTCCTGTTTCTGTATTACTGTTTCGGGAACAGACGCTGTTTCGGGTTCGGGAAGAACGGTCGTTTGTTGAATTTCCGTTTCTTTGTTCAGCGGTTCTTCAGGAACAGTTTCAGGTTGGGACTGAGGTATTATTTCTTCCTTTTCCGTCTTAAGAGTCGATTCCTGATTGTCAGCGAATTTGCTTTTTTCCAAGACTTCCTTGACCGATGTAACTTTCATGTTTTCGGGCAAAAGTACAGGAGGCTTCTTAAACGTATACGGTTCTTTTTTCTCAGTCTGAGAAACTGTCTGCCCTTGCGTCTTGCTGATTGCTGTTTGTTGTTCTATGTCCTCACGATTGCCTGACCCGAGCACGTTTGAAATAGCATGACTGTATCAATGCTACTTCAACGTGCAGTCGTTTGTTGTTCGATGCTTTGTAAGCCGCATCGCATTTGGTGAATAACGTTAATAGTCCGACAAGCAAATCGACCGATATTTCCTGAGCCTGTTTCAAATAATTATTTCGTATCTGATCGCTTACTTCTATTAATTTGACGGTCGATGGCGTCTTGCACATGGACAAATTGCGTAAATGTTCGTTGATCCCTGACAGAAAATGTTGTCCTTCAAATCCTCTTTCGAGAATGTCGTTATAGAGCAGAAGCGCCTCTGCCGTATTCTCCGACAGAATGAAATCAATCATCTTAAAGAAATAATCATAATCTAAGATATTCAGATTTTCAATGGTACTGTTGTATGTCAGATTTCCGTTGGAAAAACTCACAACCTGATCGAACGTAGAAAGCGCATCACGCAGTCCGCCGTCTGCCTTTTGGGCGATAATATGCAAGGCTTCTTCTTCAAAAACAATATTTTCGTTTGCGGCTACATATCCCAGATAGCGGACAATATCATTGATCCCTATTCGCTTAAAATCAAAAATCTGACAACGGGATAAAATGGTGGCTAATATTTTATGTTTTTCGGTCGTAGCCAGAATAAATTTGGCATAAGAAGGAGGTTCTTCCAATGTTTTCAAAAAAGCATTGAAAGCCTGCGAGGTGAGCATGTGTACCTCGTCGATGATATAGACTTTGTATTTAACGCCTTGCGGAGGAATACGTACCTGTTCGACCAATCGCCGCATTTCATCCACGCCGTTGTTCGACGCCGCATCCAATTCAAAGATATTGAACGACGCCGACGCATTAAAAGACGTACAGGATGAACAAGTGTTACAGGCTTCGCCGTCTTCCGTTCTGTTTTGACAATTGATTGTCTTTGCAAAAATACGGGCGCAGGTAGTTTTTCCGACGCCTCGGGGTCCGCAGAAAAGAAATGCCTGCGCAATCTGCTGCTGTATGATTGAATTTTTTAAGGTTGTGGTTATAGCGTCCTGTCCCACAACCGATTTAAAGGTATTCGGTCGGTATTTTCTTGCCGATACAATGAAATTATCCATATTACTCTCTTCAGATTGAAAAATTATTGGTTTTGCAGTCGGACGTTGGCATCCGTAACTTTCTTCTTCATTGATGCTTTGAATGCAGTCAGTTTTTGATAGATGACCTCGTCGTTCACAGCGAGGATCTGTGTTGCCAATATCGCCGCATTACGCGCTCCGTTCAAAGCGACGGTGGCAACAGGTACGCCGGAAGGCATCTGTAAAATAGAAAGGATCGAATCCCAGCCGTCAACGGAATTGGACGACTTAACAGGAACGCCTATCACCGGAATGGATGTGCATGCGGCGATGATACCCGGTAAATGAGCGGCGCCTCCTGCTCCGGCAATGATGACTTTTGTTCCGTTTTCTCTGGCTTTTGTTGCATAATCGATCACTAATTCGGGCGTCCGATGAGCAGATAAGGCGCTGTACGAACACGAAATCTCCATTTCATTTAAAAAATCGACAGCCTCTTTCATAATCGGAAAATCGGACGTGCTGCCCATGATAATACTTACTGTTGCCTGCTTCATACTGATTGTCTGTTTTGTTTAATTCGGTTATTTGTTTTTATTTTCTGGATCCTTTTTTGTTTGTTCTTCTTTTTTCTTTTCCATTTCTTCCTGTATCTGTATGTCCGGACGACTTTTCAGGTCTTCCAATTCTTTTTTAGCCTTTTCCATTTCCTTTATCGCTTTTTCCAACTCTTTCTTTGTCTTTGTCATTTCTTTGTCCATTTGTTTTTCTTTTCTCTCCATTTTCTTTTCTTTTCTTTCCATTTTCTTTTCTTTTCTTTCCATTTGCTTTTCCTTTCTTTCCATTCTCTTTTCGATTTTTTCTATCTTTTCAATATACTCTTTTTCCGCATCGCCATACATGGCATAGTAGGTTCTCCAAAATTCCCGTTCTTCTTCTATTTCTTTGCGTTCATCAGGCTCTACTCCTGCATGATGCAGAATGTCCGTAATTGTTTTTACCTCTTCATCGTCTGTCGGATGTTTGTATTGTTTAGTGATCGCCGTATTATCGACAAAGTTTGCCTGTTCAAATATACTTAGCAATTTATCTAATCGGGTCTGATAACGATCGGTTATTCTGCCTACCTGAACAATGTAGCTGTCGTGGGTCAGTTGTTCTATAAATTCGCTTTTTGTTTTCAGGGTGGTTTTATTGATTAAATCTTTGTATTCCCTCGCCACTTTGATGCAGGCGCTTTCGATTTCAGGAAGATTGAACCCAAGAATGTAAATGCTCGTAATGGGCAATACCATAAGTTGATTGTCCACATTATCTTCTTTTTTGTATTGTTCCCCAAGATAGTTCCGAAAACGCATCAAATCAATTTTCTTTCTCGTTTTTTGTATTTCGATCAGTATCTTTTTCAGTTCGCCTTCCTTCGTTTTGATTGTGGCAATAAAATCAAGTCGGAATAACGATAGCGGTTTCTTTTCGTCGGTACGGGTAAATTCCTGTGGACTTAATTTCACACTTTCAATGGTTTCGTCTAAAAGCGTACCGATGAAGAATTTTGCAACACGCTCATTTTCCATCAGTCGTTTGAATACAACGTCATATATCGGATTGGCAATAATCATAATTATTTTCGGTTTATTTGGTATCTGCAAAGATAATAAAAAAATAAATAGCACAGTACTCGATATGCGGTTTTCCTGTCTGTCTTCATGTATCTTTTCCGATTGATTTTATTCCTGATTGATTTTTCCGTCGATAATATCCTGATGCAGCAATTGTTTTACGGTGTTGATTTTCTCATTGAGCAGTTGTTCTGTTTTGGATTCGGCAATAAACCTCAGACAAGGCTCGGTGTTGGAAGGACGAATATTAAACCACCACGATGCAAATTCGATGCGGTATCCGTCGAAATCGTAGACGACAAGAGGTTTTTCTTTGCTGCAAAAATAATCTTTTACGCGCTCGACCGCAGCTTCTTTATCCTTTATATTGAAATTAATTTCGCCCGATCCGACATACTTGACAATCCTGTTTATCACACCGGAAACAGGAACGCCTTTTTGTTTGAAATCGGCAAAAATATTCAGCAGGAGAACGCAGGCTAACATACCGCTGTCGGAATAGAAGAAATCCCGAAAATAATAATGTCCAGCCAGTTCTCCTCCGAAGATGCCCTGTATTTCCCGCAATTTCAGTGCGGCATTTGCTCTGCCGACTTTCCACATAAAGACCTCGTATCCTTTCCCCTTCAGATATGCTTCCACCGATTTGGAAGTACGTATATCCACCAAAACGCGATTGTTAGTTTGTTTGTCGGTCAAGAAATAATCTCCCAGAACGGCAATCAGCAAATCGGGAGAAATAAAACAGGCATTTTCGTCCACAAACATGACTCTGTCGGCGTCGCCGTCGAAGATAATACCGACGTCCGCTTTTTGTTTCCTGACGGCGTCCTGCAACTGAAGAATATTCTTTGCCTCTAACGGATTAGGGTCGTGATTGGGGAAATTTCCGTCCATCGTATGATTAATGTAGCTCATTTTGTCGCCCAGAATGCTTTCCGTCAGCAGACATGCCATGCCGTTCGAGCAATCTACTACAGCATTCAGTCCTGAAAAATCGTCTATATATTCTTTTATGAAAGTAATGTATTCATCTTTGACAGGATATGCTATTATTTTCCCTTTCGGACTGTTCACAGCAATTTCTCGATTTTCGACCCAGTCTTCCAATTGCTTCAATCCGGTATCGTATCCGACGGGGAGCGCCTCGGCGGAGGATATTTTCAGTCCGTTGTGTGCCTTCGGATTGTGCGAAGCCGTTATCTGTACCGATCCGCAAAAACCATGTTTCGCCGTAAAATAATAAACCATGGGAGTGGTTGCAAATCCCAGATTATAAACGTCGGCGCCTGCGTCGGTCATGCCCCGTGTAAGCTCCTCGAATATCTCGTCGGAAGAAATACGGACGTCTCTGCCCACCAATATCCTGTTTGTTTTGAGCAGTTCAGGCAAGAAGAACCCTATTTTGTACACATCGTCTTTTCCGAAATCCTCCCCGTAGACGCCCCTGATATCATACGCTTTAAATGCTTTCATCTTTATTATCTATTTGCTTAATCCGATAGCCGCGCACGCCATACGATCTTTTTCGTGTATGTCTTTGCGCAGACAGATTGAATGGTAACCATATTGTCTAAACAAACTCACAATTTCCGTGCCGAAAGCCTCATTTATTTCGACATAGAGTTTGCCGTTAGCTGACAGTCTTTTCCTGCCGAAAGCGAAGACGGCACGATAAAACAACAGCGGATCATTATCTTCGACAAACAGCGCTTGCGGTGGTTCGTAATTCAGCACGCGGGGATGCATCGCCGCTTTTTCGCTTTGTCTGACGTAGGGCGGATTACACACGATAACATCGAATTGTTGATTTACCTCGTCTGCAAGATTTGGATTCAGGACGTCGTCCGTAACGGCATGAACAATCGTCTTGTTGTTGCGGGCATTCCGATCCAGTACCGACATCGCAGACGACGATATATCAACCGCATACACGACGCTGTTCGGGATATATTTTGCCAGACAAACCGCAATACAACCGCTTCCGCTGCAAAGGTCGACGATATATTTTGCCTGAGGATTTTCCTGTACAACCCATCGGACAAGTTCTTCCGTTTCAGGACGAGGAATGAGAACCGATGGATTGAGGTCGAAGGTCAAATCACAGAAAACGGTTTTTCCCAGCACATACTGGATCGGTTTATGTTCGCGCAGTTGGTCCACTGCCCGATACAACTCTTCCAGAACGGCTTCAGATACCGTCTCCTGCGGATGCAGACTCGCATCCAATCGAGAGAAAGAAGTAAAATGTTCGATCAACCAGAAAGTCATTGTTTCTGCTTCTCTTTGTCCCACAACGGGAACAAGCTGTTCGATGATGTAATTTCGGACGTCTTTTATATTCATTGTATATTGTCTGAATCAGGATTTACAGGATTTGAGGATTGACATGATTTTTCTTTTGGCGGGAAGCCGTCCGCGACGTGGGACAGTTCCACAGAAGTTGCGGGAAGCCGTCCGCGACGTGGGACAGTTCCACAGAAGTTGCGGGAAGCCGTCCGCGACATGGGACAGTTCCTCGCAATCTGTGTAAATCTGTTTAATCTGCGTCATCTGTGTGCTGAAAAATAATCACCCGCAGGCAATTCTCAATTATTTTAGAAAGCCATATTCGTAAACTTTCGGTTCGATTTTTTTTGCCAGCGTTTTCAACTGTTCACGCAAATCGGAAATAAGCAACGTATAGTGTTCGTCGTTGCTTTTGTTGTTCATTTTGCCTTTATCGTTACGTCCTTGAAAGTGGTCGCGAATATCGTACAACGAAGCGTTTACATTGCAGTTCGGCTGACTGTGATAGTAGCGCCACAAGGCTTTGCCTGCGACGAAAACGGCTTGCGCTTCGGGAGAAAACTCTCGTTTAATAGCATTTGTCTTCATCTTAACAAACAAATTCCCATTATTTTCCTGCTTTATTTTCCCTGCGATAAAGTCGGTCATGAAGTTGCTGTCGAATTTTTCGCGCGCATTCACTTCCTGTTCTGTAAAGGGTATCCAATGATTTGTTTCCTCCTTGGCAGAGATACGGTTTTGTCCATGAAACAAGGCAAAAGTGAGGCAATCGTTCTGAAATTCTGTGTCAGCTTTCCATCCGTCGTTGGGATAGAGAAACTGGTCGCGGTCGTTGAGCCACGTCGGTTCAATACAAAGACGAACAGTAAAATAGACTGCCGTCTCCATCAAGTTTTTATCGGCAATACTAAAATTGGATAAATGTCCTCTGGCGGTATTGCACATTATATAAGGCAAATGCAATCTATTAAAATCGTTTCCCGTATATACCATAAATCCCATGGCATTGTTCGACTTTGTTTGATACTGTTTTATCCAATCATTTATGGATTTAAAGAAATCATCCCAGAATATCTTTTTGCCGCCTTCTTCAGGTACATCGACCTCAATGTGGTCGGGGAAACGTTCGCCGTTTAAATCCCAGACAGTAAAAGCAATTGGAAATTTGCCGCTAACATTATCGAATGTGTTCGCATGTACAACAAATCCTGCTTTGTAATCGGCTTTGAAAAATTTTCTGAAGGTGATAAAATGCTGAGTACATACAAATTTCAATTTTGAAAAGATGCTTAACTTGCAGCCTGCTATTTCATGGTAAATTCGCGCCATAAATTGAGCGGAAATCTCATTTGTCGCAGCGCCAATGAGTGGCTGATACCGACTTTTTGTTTTTTGTTCCGTCGCGACCCCCGATTTTATGCTCCCCGTCCCCGCAACCGCTGTGCTACTGGAGGCTTCCGCATAAGGCGGATTAA
>JAISRU010000130.1 GCA_031273515.1 Bacteroidales bacterium
TTCCAACCATAAGTATTGCGAATAATATCGGCAAAATTCCCCGCCGAACCCGAACCTGTCATCTGTTCCTTAATATACGTCGGATTAAAAATGGTTGTCCGCGCTTCAACGCCAATCGCTTCCTTCAGTTCCTGAATGCGAACGTTGTAATGGTTCCGCAGATCGTTGAAATAATTGTCGGGATCTTTCCCCGTCAGATTCCGCACCGTGAGCGTGATCCCGCCCATAAATTCATACACGTGGTCAAGACTTAACGCTCCCCATGTGTTGCTCTGTCGAGGCTGAACCACTACATCCGTATGTTGCAATGCAGCCTCGAAAACGCCGGATTTGAAATCGCCCCAATGCTGTTCGCTGCCATAACTCGCTCCCATGTTGTTGAGATAAGTCTGCGCAATTTCCGACTCCTGTTCCCACCGATCGCCGCTTTCGACCATCGCCGTAATACCTGTTCCCGACATGCCGTTCAATCCGCCGAAAATCCGTGTCGTGGACAGTTCTCGCGCTTCTTTGGGAGAAAATCCTTTGTCGAGCATGACCCTTTCGGCATTTTCTTTCCCTTTTGCGACATAGTTTGCTGTTTTGTCCGACGCCGTTGCCGCCATGTCGACGGCTTTCTGCAATAACGACAATCGCGATGCCGCCAAATCACGAAGTTGTCCCGACGTCTGAACAACCACGTCAATACGCGGACGATTGAGTTCATTTTCAGGGATCAACCGAATATCCAATACCCTGTTGAACTGATCCCGTACCGGTTCGACGCCAAGCAAATATAAAATCTGAGCAATGGTAGCTCCTTCGCTTTCAATAAAACTCCCCGACCATAATGTAAAACTGACCTTCTCAGGATATTTGTTTTGATGCTTCTTACGATAATCTTCCAATAAGGATTTTGCCAACGAAACACCCTTTTCCCATGCCTGCAACGTCGGAGTAGTTTCCGCATTGATAGCGTACAGATTTCGTCCCGTCGGAATGCTGTTCGGACTTGCAATAAAATCTCCGCCGGGAGAAGGAGCTATGTATTCGCCGTTGAGTCCGCGAAGCATTGCCGTAAGTTCTACAGAAGGACTTTCTTTCAATGCCGTGCGATAATTATTCACATTTCGCACCGTCGTTTCGATTGCCAGAACAGCTTGCGCAAATTCACGATCTTCTTTGGATACAGCATGTTTGGAAGCCTCTTTTGCCATTGCATCCACCCGTTTCGATTCTGCTTTTTGCTCTTTTTCTTTCTTTTCGGCTATCATTTTCTTTACGAAGTCGGGCATTTCTCCATCTTTTGAAATTCCTGCAGGATGTCCCACTTTTCCTTTCTGTGATTTTGCCTGCTCCATCATTGCCGTCATCATCCGACTGACAGGCGGAAGCATCCGTTGTTCAATCTCTTTGGCTCTTTCAATATCCTCAGAAGAAATACCAAGAGCAATAAGTACGCTTTTGGTATCCAAAGAAGGATTTGCCAACATCTTTTTCACCATATTGCGCGCAGGAATAATATAATGAAGATTAAAATACGACGAATTATTTAGCTGATCCTGCGTTACTTTCATTTTCAGTTTATCCAACGCTGCCAGACTGTACGCAATCGGATCTATGCTCATCAATTCAACCGACGACTGAATTTTCCGTTCTTCAAAAGGCACTCCCAATATATGTTGTCCGCCGATCATCTTTTCGTTACAGAGTTCTTCGACAAAATTATCGATCCGTATAATGTCTTCGTCGGCATATAGTTTGGTCGTGATACTGTCCAATTTCAAATCACGATGCAGTCCCATTTTTACCGCCTGCGCTTTTATTTTCAGATTGTGCGCTTCCGTTTTCTTTGTATCATTCAGATAGTCGTGTATCGACTGTTGCAAATCGTTGATCTTATCCCTCAGATTAGTTTCCATAAAAGGAGGCGACAAATGGGTAACGAGAGAAGCATAACTGCGTCGTTTGGCAATCATTGCTTCGCCGACGTCGGCTATGGTATAATAGTAGAAATGAGGAATTGATCCCACTAAAATATCCGTCCAGTCGGCACAGGAGAGCGCAACCTGTTTTCCGGGAATAAATTCGAGCGACCCATGCGTCCCGAAATGGATCATGGCGTCGGCTTTAAATGCGTGCTGCGTCCAGAGATAAGACGCAATATAATGATGAGGAGGCACAGGATTATCACCGTGAACGGCGGCAAAGGTGTTTTCACCCGTTCCCTGAACAGGCTGAGGCAAAAGTACGATGTTCCCCAAATCGATCTGCGTAACAGCAATGGACTTCCGACGGTTATCTTCGACGCAAAAATAAGTTCCGGGCGCTTTTCCGTGTTTAGTCGTCAGTTCATCGTACTGTTTGGGAAGGAGTCTGTTTTTGAGCCAAGTATCGTATTCTTCTCCCGAAACAAGCGCAGGATAACCCGAATGTAAGTAACGGGATAAATTGCCTTCCGCATAACTGTTGAACACCGGACCTTTTTCCATAATCAGCGCTTCAAATTCTTTGATCGTCGCAGGCAAATTCCGAACAGTATATCCGTTTTCCTGCAGCTTTTGAATGAAATTATACAACGACGGAACAACTTCCAATCCGAAAGCGGTCATCGCATTGTTGCCCGGACCTTTGTAATAATAAATCGCGATCCGTTTATCTTTGTTGGATTTCTTTTTCAGGTTCAGATAATTGTTCACTGTAGATGTAAACTGCTCCAAACGATGCGGTATCGGCTGAAATGAATACAGTCCATCTTTATCGATCACTTGAGCGACGAGCGCAAAGGGCAAAATACCTCCGTCCAATTCGGGCATGACCACGCTCTGACTTAGAAAACCGCCAATCATTCCCTGTTTACTTTCCATCCATTCGTCGTAAGTAACCATGATGGTCAGCGGACAGAAGAGCGGAATATTGCGTTCTTTGAGCCATGCGACTCCCTTTTCACCTTCCCCCATCAGCAGACGACCGTGAGGCATGTATATCACCGCATCGGGAGCTATCGACTCAAGAAGCTCTAACCGATTGACAACGCTTGCTATCGGATATACGTTTAGATTACGTTTTTCCAAACTGATAATCAGAGAGTCCAAATATCCTTTATCCGTATCAAAAGGACCGATCATACCGCAAACAATGGCGACTTTCGGCGCTCCTTCTTTGTAGAAGTTGTTTTTCCTGTAATACGCTTCAAATTCTTCTATTGTCTTATAGCTCGTTTCTTCTTCGAGATGGAAAAACACGTCCGAACTTGTTTCTATGGGGTCTTCGACTGTCTTGTTGAAGAATTTCTTTCCGAGCAGCTCTTTTCGGATATAATTGAACATATTGCGATAGTTTTTACTTCCACCGTTTCCGATGTATGCCGCCATTCGTTTTTCCTGCAGGGTATCGAGTGTGGAAATCTTATTGACAGGGTCGGTTACGGCGGTAGAATAAATGGTGATCCCTTTTTCTTTGAGTCGATCTAATACGGCGCGATGTTCATCGGTCATACGAATACCCATACCGAAAATCAAGACGACGTCGTAACGTTTCAACTTATCGAAATCGTCTATGCCGATCTGCGATAAACGGACGAAATCATTATCGTTCGATTTGACCATCTTTGCGTACTGGAAGTTAGGAAAATTAACCATTGCGATTTTCGTTCTGTTTGCACGGATGAATACAAACACTGTCGCGATTACAACTGTTGCAGCGATCACAATGACGCCTGCTCGTTTTATTTTTCGATTTATCATTCTCTTGTTTATTATCGGGAATTTATAGAGATGCAAAAATAAAATAATCGTCAGAATAATGTATCCCTATTGATGGGGATAATCGCTCTGTTTTGTCCCCAATAATGGGGAGGGGAATAATTGATAATTAATAATTGCCTGCGGACAAAGATTGTCTTCCCCTTTGTCCTCGCTTTTGTCTGAACTCTGATTTGTCTGATTAACTGATTAACATGATTATTAGTAGACAAGTGAACAATTCTGCGTAACTCTGCGCTCTTGTCCACTTGTTTACTCGTCCACTCGTTCACTAATAGATCACAG
>JAISRU010000271.1 GCA_031273515.1 Bacteroidales bacterium
AACAGTTTGGCTATCGCCTGATAGAAGAATGCCCGTAGACTTCCTCTGAGTTCGTCCACGATCTGATAGGTTGTTTTACTTGTTTCTCTGTCGACTAATTTCAGCAGGATAATTCCCTGAGAAAAGGTGAGGTCTTCGATTTCTTTGGCGAAATCTTTTCGCAATTCTTTCTCGGCGACCTTCATCAGTTGTTTTTGTTTCTTGACGTCGGGAATTTGAGCCAGAAGATCGTCGTATTCTTTCAATTTTCGGGCAGCCATCTTCGCATAAGGATACACCTTGATGATGTTATTGACCAATTTCGTATATCGATTCTTTTCACGTTTGCTTGTATTCGGACGAAATCCCAATGCAATATATGGACGCAAAATAATATACGGAAGCGTATCTTTTCCGTCGATAATAACAGGCAACGGATGAGGCTGCTTGCGTTGCGCCGATAAAACTGTTGTCAGCATGACTAATAATAAAATGAATGTTCGTTTCATAATACATTTTCTTTATTCAGGATGTTATACCAAATACATGCAAAAGTATACAATCTGTAGCCGCAAATTGATTAAGGTTCCCGTAACAATTCATTAGACAGGGTTTTAATTTTTAAGTCAAAGAAATAACAATATCTCATGCTTAACGACAAATGTATTGGCACAAAAAATGGTATATATTCTGTCAGTTATCAATGTCCGATAAATTTTTATTTTACAATCCTGTTTTAATATGCAACAATAACGATGAACAGAACAAATTTCTTATATACCGAAAACCTGACAACAAACATTATGTCTGTCTGTGGGAATAAACAGATTGATCTTTTGTCATTTGTACAATGTGGATCCCTGTTTTATCATAGCAATGGAAGTCATACTATCAATAATTTAGCGGCATGAATTTATCAGAATTAAGCATCAATCGTCCTGTACTTTCGACGGTATTCGTACTCATCATATTTTTATTGGGGATAATCGGTTATACCTATCTCGGCGTTCGGGAATTTCCAAATGTAGATAATCCTATTATCACGGTGTCGGTAACTTATCCGGGAGCAAATGCCGAAATTATCGAAAGTCAGATTACCGAACCTTTGGAACAAAACATCAATGGTATTCCGGGAATTAGATCTTTGACAAGTCAGAGCAGTCAGGGGTCGTCGCGCATTACGGTGGAATTTTCTTTGGATATTGATCTTGAAACAGCGGCTAACGACGTCAGAGATAAAGTATCGCGTGCACAACGTTATCTTCCTCGAGATGCGGATCCCCCTACTGTTTCCAAAGCCGATGCGGACGCCAATCCGATTATGCAGATCACGATACAAAGCGAAACACGTTCTTTGTTGGAACTGAGCGAAATTGCCGATCTGACCGTCAAAGAACGTTTGCAGACCATTCCCAATGTCAGCGCTGTGGAGATCTGGGGAGAAAATCGGTATGCCATGCGTCTGTGGTTAGACCCTGTGAAAATGGCGGCATACAACATCACGCCTCTCGACGTAAAAGAGGCTATCGACAGGGAAAATGTGGAATTGCCCTCAGGAAGTATCGAAGGAGATAATATGGAATTGAGTATCCGTACGCTGGGGTTGATGCAGACTCCCGAAGAATTTAACAATTTAATTATCAAAGAAAATAAATTCCGCATTGTTCGATTCAGCGACATCGGAACTGCCGAATTGGATACCGAAAACAGAAAAAATATTTTGCGTCGAAACGGTATTCCTATGGTAAGTACGGTCATTATACCCCAACCCGGAGCAAATCAGATAGACATTTCAAACGAGGCAATGCTTCGGCTTGAACAAATGAAAAAAGATTTACCTGAAGATGTTAAAGTGAACATCGCCTTTGACAATACTAAATTTATCAGGGCGTCAATAAACGAGGTACGGGAGACGATCTACATTGCTTTTTTATTGGTTATTCTGATTATCTTTTTGTTTTTGCGGGATTGGCGGGTTACATTAGTGCCTGTCGTTGTCATTCCTGTTTCGTTGATAGGCGCTTTTTTTGTGATGTATGTCGCGGGATTTTCCATCAATGTTTTGTCGATGCTTGCTGTTGTTCTGGCGGTTGGACTTGTCGTGGACGATGCCATTGTGGTAACGGAAAACATCTATCTGAAAATAGAGCAGGGGATGACGCCCCGCATTGCGGGAATAGAAGGATCGAAAGAATTGTTTTTTGCCGTGATCTCAACCACCATTACGCTCGTTGCCGTATTTTTCCCGATTGTGTTTCTCGAAGGAATGACAGGACGACTGTTTCGTGAATTTAGCATTGTCATATCTGGGGCTGTGCTTATATCTTCGTTTGTCGCCTTGACATTCACGCCTATGATGGCAACGAAACTCTTGAAGAAACGGGAACGTAAAAATTGGCTTTACCGTGTCAGCGAGCCATTCTTCAACGGCATGAACACGGTCTATGAAAAGGGATTGGTCTACTTTCTGACGCATAAAAGGATTGTCTTTCCGATAGTGATCATAACCTTTATTTTAATCGGGACACTCTGGAAAATAATTCCTTCGGAGATGGCTCCATTGGAAGATCGTTCCGAAATCATCATTCGGACGTCGGCGCCCGAAGGAGCAACCTTTGAATATCTGCGGGATTATATCGGAAAAATAGCTTCTATCGTTGATACGGTAGCCCCCGAACGGGAATCTAACGTGGTTATCATCAGAAGCACATTCGCCACGGCACGGGTTATTCTTCCTGACATCAAAGATCGTCAGAGCAGTCAGATGGAAATTGCGAACAAGCTCTCCAAAGCCATTGTCAAAGAGACGGAAGCCCGTGCTTTTGTCCAGCAGCAGTCCACCTTTGGCGGCAGACGGACGGCTATGCCCATTCAATATGTATTGCAGGCGTCCAATATCAGTAAATTGGAAGAGTTTATTCCTCCGTTTATGCAGAAGGTCTATGAAAGCGATTTGTTTCAAATGGCGGACGTCAATCTGAAATTCACCAAGCCCGAAACGCAGATTTTGATAGACAGAGATAAAGCGGCTCTTTTGGGGATAAGCACGTATGACATTGGACAAACTTTGCAATACGCCCTGAGCGGACAACGCATGGGATATTTTTACATGAATGGCAAACAATATCAGATTTTGGGAGAAATAAATCGACAGCAACGCAATACGCCTCTCGATCTGCGGACGATCTATGTGAAAAATCAGCGGGAAGACATGATTCAGCTCGACAATCTGGTTGAATTGCAGGAAACAGTAGCTCCTCCGCAGTTGTATCGATACAATCGATTCAGTGCGGCGACGGTATCAGCCGGATTAGCTCCCGGCGTAACGATTGGCTCCGGACTTGCCGAAATGGACCGCATCGCCAAAGAAACCTTAGACGAAACATTTCGGACGGCTCTGGCGGGTGATTCAAAAGATTATCGAGAAAGTTCATCGAGTTTAATGTTTGCCTTGATATTGGCATTGCTGTTGATCTTTTTGATATTGGCGGCACAGTTTGAAAGTTTCAAAGATCCGTTTATCATCATGTTCACTGTCCCGTTGGCGATTGCAGGAGCTTTGATTTTCATGTATTTCGGAGGAATAACGATGAATATATTCAGTCAGATCGGCATTATCATGCTGATTGGATTAGTCGCGAAGAACGGTATTTTGATAGTCGAATTTGCCAATCAGCGACAGGCGGCAGGAATGAGCAAAAGGGACGCTATCCAAGGCGCTGCCGTCCAACGATTACGACCTATTCTCATGACAAGTTTTTCCACCATCTTAGGACTGCTTCCTCTTGCATTAGCGAGCGCCGAAGGAGCCAACGGACGTATCGCCATGGGAGTAGCGGTTATCGGCGGAATGTTCGTCTCTACTTTTCTGACTTTATTGGT
>JAISRU010000015.1 GCA_031273515.1 Bacteroidales bacterium
TACAGCGATTTACCTGTATTTCCGCCCACCGCTTTCTGAAAACTGTAACACATTCCTCCGCCGATAATAATGTTATCGACTTTCGTCATCAGGTTCGTGATGACTTTGATCTTGCCCGAGACCTTCGATCCGCCAAGGACAGCCGTAACAGGATGTCTGGGGTTCTCCATAATGCGCGAAAGACTGTCTATTTCTTTCTGCATCAGGAAACCATACATTTTGTCATTGGGAAAAAGTCGAGGCAAGACAGCCGTCGTTGCATGATTGCGGTGCGCTGTTGAAAAGGCTTCATGAATAAAAGCATCCCCATACGAAGCTAATTCCTGAGCAAATGCCATGTCTGCCGCTTCCTCTTCCGGATAAAACCGTACATTTTCCAACAACAGTATTTCCCCCGGTCGGAGAGCTTTGGCATATTGTCCTGCCTGTTCCCCGCATTCGGATGAAAAATAAACATTTACTCCGCCCGCAACATTCTTCAGATAAGGAACAAGATGCTCTAACGAAAACTGATATTCCCTGTTTTTGGGACGTCCCAAATGGGACAACAATATTACACTTCCGCCTCCGTCCAACACTTTGCGTAAGGTCGGCAAAGAAGCGTCGATACGTCTGGTGTCCTGAATTTGAAAGGTTGCATTTAATGGAACATTATAATCTACCCGTATCAATGTCTTTTTTCCGCTGAAATTGTATGTATCAATATTTGCTTTCGCACACATAAACTTGATTTTATTATTTTACTGTTTTATTTGCTGTTTCCTTTATTTACCCGTTGTTGCGAGGAACGAAGCGACGTGGCGTTCGCTGCGTCGGTTGCCATACTCCACTTCGCCAAAAATGGCTCCTTTTCTATTTGCAAAATTACTCAAAAAATCAATATAGATTTACATGTACCCTCGAAAAAGTCGTTCAAATGCTACATAATTAAAACAAATCGGCATCATCTACATGCTAAAAGCCTAAGAATATGACCCCTGTTTTCCAAAATATGTTCTTTGGCAACGAGATTAAAAACACAGAACAGCAAAGCCTGTCCCGTTAGAGACAGAGCTGTTACAGCAATGTGATTCCACGTCATCTTTCTTTTTTCCCTGACGACCCGACAGGTGGGGGCGCAATGTTATTTTTTTATAACGGTTAAAATGATTTTCTTCGTCTAATTCAAGGCTTGTACCATTCAATACAAGGTCTAAATAATTCCTCCAAGTTCTTTATAGATACTGAATATCTCATTGTAATAGATTGATTTCCTGTAATCCTCCAAACTTGGGACATTGCATTTGTTGAAATCAAATGTTCAGGTAAGATATTTTTTCAAATTGGTTTCTCTTTGCTTCATTGCTTTATAAGTTATTGTATTCTTCTTCATTTATTGCAAACTCCGGTTCTATGATTTTTACCTCATCGTAACTCAAATCATATAACTTGTAAACTAATATATCTATTTCCTTTTCCAATGCAATGGTATCGGCTTGCGGATTTTTCTTTTTGGTGGAAAGAATTTGATCGACTATCTCTATAATAGGTTGTTGAGATTATTGGCAACTTTAAAAGGAATGAAATGTAGTTCATAGATTCCGATAGTTGGCATTAAATAAGTATTGGCATATCTAAAATATAATACCGTCTTTAACGTTCCTATTTATATTGTCTGAATTTATAGAATTAAAAGGATGAAGAAGTTTGTGTTTTTTATTGTCGTTGCAATGAGTGCAATGGTATTTTCAAGCTGCGACGGAACAGGTTCTCAGGGGAAAGGATTGCTGTCTTCTTCGGGACGTTCCGGAGAGATATTAATTGTCTGCGACGATGATGTATGGCAAGGCGCATCAGGGGACAGTCTGCAGGCGATTTTGATGCGTCCCGTGTTGGGATTGCCTCAGGATGAGCCTATGTTTCTCCTTTCCCGTATTTCGGAAGACCGTTTCAGAGAAGCCTATAAACGACAACGTAATATAATCGTTTTCAGCATCAATCCTGATCTTTGGCAACCCAAAGTAAGCGTAACATACAATCGTTGGGCGCAACCTCAGATCCTGGTACGGATAGAGGTTCAGGATAAACAACAGATAGTGGAAGTCCTCTCTCAATATCGGGAAACGCTGACCGATTATCTGTTGGATTCCGAAATGAAACGTTTTCAGCGAGCGCAGCAAAGTAAACGGAATTTTCAGGCAAGTTCGACAGTGGAACAATTATTTCATATCTCGATGACGATCCCTGAAGGATTTATTTTTGCCGTCAAAGACAGTTCCTTTGCATGGCTGAGAAAAGACACAAAAGACTGGACTCAAAGCATACTGATTTATACGCAACCTTATACGGATACCAATCAGTTCCATAACGAAGAGATTGTCAAAGAGCGGAATATCCGAACGAAGCAATATGTTTTCGGTTCGACGGACAGTTCCTATACCGTTATTGATGAAGATTATATACCTGCTCTTTCGGAATACATGCGATTTGACGAAGGATATGCCGTCCGTACCGTCGGTTTGTGGAAAACGGTGCGGGATTTCATGGGAGGAGCGTTTGTGAATATGAGCATACTGGATACTAAAAACAACCGCATTGTTACCATCGACGGATTTTTGTATGCCCCTTCCGACAACAAACGGGATTTGATGCGTCAGTTGGAAGCCATGATGCTTTCCGTAAAATTTCAACAAACAGGTCAATGATGCGTTTTTCTTTTATTAAGTCGTTTTATGTATTTTTAGTTCTGTGCGTCGTAACAGGAAGCTATGCTGCCAACGCCCAAACTTATGACGCTCCGCAACGAATAGAACTCGACGTGGACGAGGGTAAATATCCTTATCATCCCCGTCCGATGGGCAAAAATGGTCTGGCGTTGCTGTCGAAATCCTATACTAAAGAAACAGGTACGTGGACGGTCATACATTACGATACTGCTTTCAATCAGTTATTAAAGAAAGATATTTCGCTGGGGATACCGCTTGTTTTGTCTGCAATCAATTCGGATGAGAACAATTTTTATGCTCTTTTGCAGTCTGCGACTTCGGGCAAACCTGATGTTGTCAATACCTATATCATCAATTACAATGTTGTATCCCGAAAGATAGACGTTTTTTCGTTTTATTGTCCCGACAAAGCCGTTATCAATACCGTTTGTCTTTGGGGAGATGTGTTTGCATTTTCCACATACAGTTCCAGAGCGGAAGAACATATTTATCTTTTCAACACCAAATCGCTGACTGTCGAACAACTTTATACGCAAAAAACAACTCCCTGTGAATTTCAGGAAGCCTGTCCTGATACGGTTAGCAATAGTCTGTGGTTGATTACCAAATTCTTTGAATCCAAAAGACAGACGCTGTTTAGACTCACACAGGTAGATTCTAAGGGGAAAGTCATTCGTGAACGGGATATTATCGCGAATGAAAATTATTATCTGAACTCATGCCGAATGACCCGTATCGACAGCAGTCGTTTGTTGTTGATTGGCGATTATCTTTCAATCAGCAAAGACGGTGGGTTCAGTACCCGAAACAACAATACAGGCATTTTCACTGTTTCGATTCAGAACAGTGAAATTCAGAATATGTTGTTTTTTGAATACGGTCTGTTGGAAGGCGCTATCGGAACAACGAACAAGAAAAATACCTCCGATTTGTACAACAACACCTATCTTGTAACCCAAAACGACAGTATGATTATTGTCGTAAGTGATTTCTACACGCCTGAATATGTGCATGAAGTCTATCCTGACAACCGTTCTGTCAATACGGGCATCTGGATAGGGACTCCCTATTTAGCGACAGAAGCAAAATTGGTCGGCTTCAGATATCATACCGCCTATTTCTTTATTTTCGATACCTTCGGAAAACTGTTGTGGTATAATGCATTCAATTATAACGGATTCATGCTTAAAAGAATAAAGGAACTGATGCAGGCATACATCGAACCGCAGACAAACAATACCCTGTATTATTTCGGCTTCGACGGCAAATTATATTCCCTGATAAACAATAAAAACGACGTCCTGCAACCTCTGAGCATTGAAAACATCGAACCGCTATCCCGATTTCTTTCCGTCAACGCCAACATGACCTATCAGTGCGAACATTGGTATGACAATCATTTTATTTATTATGGATATCAGCGTCTGTATAATCGTTACAGTGCGGGCGGCAATTCAAGAAAGAACAGTCGCTATGTGTTTTATGCCAATAAATTAGTGTATAAATAATCTAATTGAAAATTGAAAATTGAAAATTGAAAATTAATAATTGCGCAAAGCGATGAGGATTTTTTCCCGCAGATTTCCGCAGAAGTTACACAGAGAACACAGAGTTCCACAGAGAAAAATCATAGTCCATCAGATAAATCACATAAATCAGAGTTCAAGACAATTTTCAATTAGACTTGTTTTCCAGTGATTTTCTTACGGGATTGGCATAGATAGTATAAAGCATTTGTTTCATCTTCGGATAACTCACATCGTAGACATTGGCTTGTTTACGGATGTGTGTGGAATTGCAATTTGTATGTGTGGAATCGCAATTAGTATGTGTGGAATTGCAATTTGTATATGTGGAATCACAATTTGTATGTGTGGAATTGCAATTTGTATGTGTGGAATCGTAATTTGTATGTGTGGAATTGCAATTTGTATGTGTGGAATTGCAATTTGTATGTGTGGAATCGCAATTTGTATGTGTGGAATTGCAATTTGTATGTGTGGAATCGCAATTTGTATGTGTGGAATCGCAATTGTTATATGTGGAATCGCAATTGTCATGTCAGAAATGATAACAGTAATTCAAAAATCCGCCTTTCTATTTGTCTTGAACTGTGATCTATTAGTGAACGAGTGGACGAGTAAACAAGTGGACAAGAGCGCAGAGTTACGCAGAATTGTTCACTTGTCTACTAATAATCATCTTCATCAGTTAATCAGATAAATCAGAGTTCAAGACAAAAGCGAGGACAATACTCGTCGCTTTGCGCTCTTGTTCACTTATCTACTCGTCCACTTTAATATGGCATGAAAGAAAATCCTCAATTAATCCAAAAAACTTATTTACTTTTGCATTATTAAAAATCAAACGGATCATGCGCAACAAAGAAGACATTGTACGGAATTGGCTTACAAGATATACGGGCTTGCCTTTAGAGAACTTCGGAGAATACATTTTACTGACGAATTTCAGGTATTATGTGGAATTATTTGCCCAAATGCATCAGGTGAGCGTCGTTGGAGAAGATAAAGAAATGCTGAATGCAACAGCAAATAATATTACGATCATCGATTTTTCGATTGGAAGTCCGATGGCGGCGACTATTATGGATTTACTGTCTGCTATTCAGCCCAAAGCGGTACTGTTTCTGGGTAAATGCGGAGGAATAAAACCCTATAACAAACTTGGCGATTTTATTTTGCCGATTGCGGCTATACGGGGAGAAGGTACGTCGAACGATTATTTTCCGCCTGAAGTACCTGCCCTGCCCGCTTTCAATCTGCAGAAAACGACGTCGAGCAGTATTCGCGACGCAGGAAAGGATTATTGGACAGGAACAATCTATTCCACCAATCGCCGCGTGTGGGAACATGACGAAGAATTTAAAGCCTATTTGCGCAAAATCCGTGTGATGGGCGTCGATATGGAAACTGCAACTCTTTTCAGCGTAGGTTTTTACAATCATATTCCGACGGGAGCATTGCTGTTGGTGTCCGACCGTCCCATGCTGGCTGACGGTATAAAAACAATTGAAAGCGATAATTTAGTCACACGAAATTTTGTTCGTCTGCATTTGGAAACAGGCATTCGTTCGTTACGAAAACTAATGGAAGACAACAGCACTATCAAACATTTACGGTTTGAACTATAGCCTGATAAATGCCGATTGGCAATTATTGTCAAACAAATATGCCTGATGCTTTAAAAAAAGTTGTATCTTTGCAACTTTCATTAATAACAAGCATATTTATTGTAAATCATGAATAAACAAACCCTCATTGGCTTAGGTCTTATTTTCGTTCTTTTTATTGGATACAGTTGGTTTATGTCTCCTTCGGAAGAGGAACGCATTGCGCATCAGAGGACTCAGGATTCTTTGCGCATGGTTGCATTACTGGAAGCTCAGAGCGATTCCATTGCTGCAACTATTGAAGCACAGATTGACGCAAAAGAAACGGCGTCGAACGAACAGGAACTGTTTTCTGTCGAAGATACTGCTGAAACGTACAAAAAATTAACAGCCGATCATGGCAGATTTGTCCACGCAGCCATGCAATCGGATGCTCCTCCCGTTGTGGTTGAAAACGATTTGTATCGTTTACACATCGCCCGAAAAGGAGGCAAAATAGAAGCGGTTGAACTCAAAGGAATAAAAACTTTCGACGGTCTGCCTGTTACACTGTTTAAACCAACCGACGGCAACAGCTATTTCGGGATCAGATTTAATTCCGATTATATGTTTTTCAACACGAATGATTTCTGTTTTGTTCCTGCGGAAGATTACGGAGAAAAACCGCTTGTTGTTTCGGGAAATGATTCCCTTGAAATTGCGATGCGCCTGTATCCCGACAAATCGGAAAGCGAAATAGACAGCGCCAGCTATATTGAGTTTCTTTATACGATACGCGGAAATGATTATCGGACGGGATTAAAGATTAATTTTGTCAATCTTTTGAATTATATCGATCGCAATCAAACCCAAACCGAACTGACATGGCAGGCGCAGTTGTTGCAACAGGAACAAAACCGCAAAAATGAAATGACGTCTTCGACCATTTATTACAGCGATATAAATGATGTGGAACACCTTAAAGAATCGCCCGACGAAAACGATTCGCTCAGTTATACCGCCCGACTGAAATGGGTGTCGTTCAAGCAACTTTTTTTCACTTCAACTATCATCTCCGACGACTATTTTTCTGGTGGAACAATGGTTGTCGATGCACAGCATCCATCCGAACGATCTATAAAAAACATGAAAATGCGGCTTATTCTTCCCTATTCGGGAGATAATACAAGTATCGGCATGCATTTTTATTTCGGTCCCAACAAATACAACATACTCAAACAATACGAAATCAATCTGGAAGACCAAATTCAGCTGGGAGGATCGATGATTTCATGGATTAACAAGTATGCCGTTATTCCGATATTCAATTTCTTTGAGAATTTTCAATGGAATTATGGTCTGATTATTTTGATGCTCACCATCATTATTAAAACCGTATTGTTCCCTTTGACGATGGTAAATTATAAGTCTTCGGCGAAAATGCGCGTAATCAAACCCGAAGTAGAGGAAATAAACAAGCGTTACCCGAAACAGGAAGACGCTATGAAGAAACAACAGGCAATTATGGGTCTTTACAGACAAGTGGGTATAAAACCAATGGCAGGATGTTTGCCGATGTTGTTGCAGATGCCGTTTTTATTTGCCATGTTTCGTTTTTTTCCTTCGTCCTACGAATTGCGACAACAGCCTTTTTTGTGGGCGAAAGACCTTTCTTCTTACGATTCCATTGCTTCGTGGGATGCTCAGATTCCAATTCTATCGACCTTTTACGGCAATCATATCAGTTTATTCACATTGCTGATGACTGTGGCTACGCTGGCATACACTGTGCTGAACAATAAGATGATGGCTACAGGAGGAAACGCTCAGCAAATGAAAATGATGAAATGGATGATGTATTTGATGCCTGTTATTTTTCTGGGCGTTTTCAATAATTATTCTGCCGGATTAAGTTACTATTATTTATTGGTCAACCTGATTACGTTTGCGCAAATGGGCGTTTTCCGGCTCACGATCAACGAAGCCAAGTTACACGCTCAGATGCAGGCAAACAAAAACAAACCTGTTACAAAATCGAAATGGCAGCAGCGAATGGAAAATCTGGCTAAACAGCAACAGGCAGCCGTGCAACAACAACGCAGCAATACGGAATTGCCAACAGTCAAACGACGCAGTAATACGGCTATACAAAAAAAGAAAAAGAAATAAGATTGTCCTGTTACATTGGTAGAAGCGTCAGACAGAGCCTTGTGTCTGACGTTTTTATCAACGGGGCAGTTGCCGTTTTCTTATAAAAATAATCTTGACAGCATTGAAAACAGTACAATTGATTTACAAAGGATTTTGTTTTGTTCTGACATCTGTGATGGTGTTATTCATTCGTTTGTATCAGCGATGTATTTCTCCGTTTTTTCCTTCCACATGTCGATTTGTGCCGACATGTTCGGTCTATGCTGTCGAAGCCATACAAAAACACGGACCTTTTAAGGGCGGATGGCTTACTTTAAAGCGGATATGCTCGTGTCATCCATGGGGAAAAAGCGGATATGATCCTGTTCCGTAGTTGCGGATTAGAAAATAAAATTCATCATGAAAAGTATCTGTATGAATGAGATAGGTATTTGTCTTGAGGGATGATTCATTTTTTTTTGTATTTTTTTGTTGATTTTTGCTGATTGTACGAAAAAAAGTTGTACTTTTGCAAATCTGAAATGGTGCGGTAGTTCAGCTTGGTTAGAATACATGCCTGTCACGCATGGGGTCGCGGGTTCGAGTCCCGTCCGCACCGCTAATTATTTATAAGGGTTACAAACATCAACACCCAATCTTATACCCGAAAAGGTACAGGTTGGGTGTTTTCTTTTTTAATGGTCTTGAACTGTGATTTATTACTGAACAAGTAAACAAGTGGACAAGAGCGCAAGCGACGAGTATTGTTTTCCGGTAGAGTAGAGAGGTGGAGACAAGTCTCCCCTCCCCCTCGTCAATCCGTACGTGCGGTTTTCCCGCATACGGCTTTCGTATAAACTTCTTCGGAAGCATTCCTCAGTGTTGCTCAT
>JAISRU010000048.1 GCA_031273515.1 Bacteroidales bacterium
GTCCGATGTAGGTCGGACTTAACTGCGATGTAGGTCGGACTATATGTCCGATGTAGGTCGGACTTGTAAAAGATAAAGTCGATATGATTAAAATGAATAGTGAATAAGGTTAATACTTGCTCACAAACAAGATTAATTGTCTTGAACTCTGACTTATTGGTGGACAAATAGACGAGTAAACAGTGGACAAGAGCGCAAAGCGGCATGGGTATTTGCGTCTGCAGGTCATTTTCAATTTTCAATTTTCAATTAGATTGCGTCCGTATAGCATGACTAAAAATTCTCAATTAGTTCTATTGATTATCGTATTTCAGGACGTCTTCATAGATAAACTCAAGACGGACATGAGCCAGTTTAAACATTTCTTCCGATTCTTGTCCTGCGTGGTATTTTTTTTCGCAGACAATCCGTTTGATGCCGCAGTTGATTATCAACATAGCGCATGTTCGACAAGGGGTCATTCTGCAATAAAGCGTACTTCCCTCTAAGGCAATCCCCAATTTAGCTGCCTGACATATCGCATTCTGTTCGGCGTGAACCGTCCTGACGCAATGTTTGGTTATCGTTCCGTCTTCATGGACGGTTGTTTTCATCTGATGTCCGACGTCGTCGCAATGCGGCATACCGTTGGGAGAACCTACATAACCCGTTACCAATAATTGTCTGTCGCGGGCGATGACGCAACCACTTCGTCCTCTGTCGCAGGTGGCGCGTTTGGCTACCGTGTTGGCTATCTCCATAAAATATTCATCCCACGTGGGACGAATGTATTTTTCTTCATTCATCTATCTAAATAATTTATATATCAATCGGTTTTCGGTAATACTTTTTCTAACTGAGCATATAATTCCTCCCTGCTTCCGTTGTTGTAAAACAGAAAATCGGCAAGAGAAATACAACCACTCAGACTTTGTTTATTCGGATCGGATGAATTCATTTCACGCTGTTCGTTCTCTAAAAATTCATCCAATGTTACATGATCTGTTTCCGAATTGCGAAGAATAATCCGTCGATAACGAATTTCAGCAAGAGCGTCTACCGCAAGCAGGTAAAAATTCCCTTTTCGACGCAACGACTCCACTTCGCCGACCGTCCGTATACTTTCGATAACTGCATTTCTACTGTTTCGGCAGGCTTCGTCATACAGACAATCGACAATATAAGAAGAACCGTTGTTCTTTCGTAATTCATTTGCCATGACAACCATACTGTCCCTGTTTACCTGCATCTGACGTTTGTCAATTTCCCGTATCAGAAAACTGCGAACGGAATAATGCATAAATCCTTTTTGAGTAACAAGATAGTCTACCAATGTTCCTTTTCCTGCGCCAAGCGTTCCTGTTATTCCTATAATTATCATCTGGACTTTCAGTTATTTGTCTGTTATTTGGCTTCTGCCCGTAGAATTTCTTTTTGTATTTTCAGCGGTAAATCGGCAACACAATGATGACATTTCATTTCAAGACTGTACATGCGTCCGATGCAATAGTTAGAGTGTTTGCACGAACTCTGCTGCAATCCTGACTGTAGTTTATTGACAAAATCAGTATCATGGATCAAAGCTCTTCCCATTTGGAAGGCGATAAATCCCTCGTTAAGGACTTCTTCCATTTTAGTGCGGGAGATCATTCCTCCGACATAGATAAGAGGCAGACGAAGAACTTTGCGGAACTTTTTAGCGTCTTCCAGAAAATAGGCTTCCTTGAAAGGGACAGACGGCATTATTTTGTGTCCGACAAGACGGATTCCTGCTTTGAGCCACCAGTATTTTTTTGTGTCCATATAGTAAGCAAGCGTTTTGACGGGCATCGCTCCCCGCATGACTTCCATAGGCGCTTTGCTGACAAATCCGGCGCTCAATACCAATGCATGTACGCCCAGATTTTCCAGTTCCTGAGCTGTTTGTATGCAATCGTCGATTTGCATTCCCGATTTAAATCCGTCGAACATATTTATTTTGACTATAACCGTCATATCGTCGCCTGCCGACCGCATCACTTCCTGTATCACCAACTGCATAAAGCGCATTCTTGTTTGCAGACTTCCTCCGAATTTATCCTTCCGTTTGTTGGTATAAGGCGACAGAAATTGACTGATAAGATAACCGTGTCCTGCATGTATTTCCACTGCGTCGAAGCCCGCCCGACGAGCAAGCTGAACGGCATTGCCAAAATCTTTGACAAGATCGAATATTTCCTGTTCTTTCAAGGAGCGGACGAAGGTCGGAGAATAGAGATTGAACCCTCCCGATGCTCCTACAGGCATTTGTCCTGCGGTAGAACGATGCGTCATATTGCCGCAGTGTCCCAACTGTATGGCGACTTTTGCTCCTTCGGCGTGAATAGCTTTCGTCAGTTTTTGCAGATCGGGAATAATTTCCTCGCGCATCCATAATTGTCCGGGAAACGATACCCCGCTACGATTTACCGATGCATAAGCAATGGTTGTCATACCGATACCTCCTCTGGCAAGACTTACATGATAGTTAAACAAATCTTCCGACGGTTTGTTGTCGTAACACATGTTTTCAAAGGCGGCAGACCGAATAGTTCTGTTCCTCAAAGATACACGACCAATGGTACAGGGAGTAAATAATTGTTCTTCCATTTAAAGCTATTTATTAGTAGATAAACGGAATGATCCGTCGTAAATTTTTTCCTTTCATTTCATCGGCGAATTCC
>JAISRU010000071.1 GCA_031273515.1 Bacteroidales bacterium
TTAATAGCTTAACGAGGCTTAACTTTGGCAGCTCACAATACACACTGTTCATGCGCTTTACGATGGCGTTTCCGCTTCCCGTAGCATGACAGCTTCATCCCGAACGGCAAATTTGAATGATTGTAACTTTCATACAATTAGTTATTAAATATTTTTTTTATAATATATACGCACGCCTCGTGGCGCACCAGTTTTCCGCAGAATAACCGCAGAAATAAAAGAGAAAATCTGTGTTCATCTGTTACATCAGTGTCTATCTGTGTGCTAAAAATAATCACCCGAAGGCAATCATGTTCATCATTTAATCAGATAAATCAGAGTTCAAGACAGTAATCGTCTACTTGTCCACTTGACCATGATTTACAATAACGACGAATTTATTTGTGTCCAATAGGGGGGCAAAGGTCAGACAGTTTACATTTTTTCCTGACGGTTGAGCATACAAATCTATGTTTATTGCTTTATTGAAAACGTTTTGTATGAGTTCCGTACAGAAAAATGCGGAAGTATCGGCAGCATCAAAACGATGATCGAAAGGAATCTGTCGTGTCAGATAATACGTTGCCTGTTGCGCAATTTTGGACGTCGAAACCTCATCCGTATACCGAAATCGCAATACAATGACAGAACCCGGATGACTTTCTACAACAAATTTCTCCAAACCGTCTTGTTGCATTCCATCGATGTCTGCCAAGACATTGGAAACAGTGTGAATAACTGCCCATTGTCCTGAAGAATCTTTCACAATAATGCCGCAATGCGATACGGGACAGGGATCATGTGCATATTTTACGATGGCGTCGCTAATCAATCCGAAGCCGTGTCGCAGAATAACATCTCCTTCCTGCAACAGACTTTGTTCTTCGACCGTCAATCGATACGTATTTGTCCGAATTTCCCTGTCCGACCTCTGCCGATAAACAAACAGGTATGTGATCACAAACAGTAAGACTAAACCCGTCCCAAAAAGCAACATGGTTTTGAGATTGTGGTTTTGTGTCCGAAGAAAGGCAAACCGTTTGTTTTCAATCATATTGCGTCATAACAAAAAAGATCAAGAAATATACAAGACAGGAAGATCGTATTGGAAAAAATCGTAAGGATTCCACCAAGAGCAAAATCCCTACGAAAGAAATATGAAAATGAAATAATCAAAATTGTGCGAATCACACAAATTCTTCTTTACTTTATATCAAGTAATTCTACCTCAAATACCAAAGGCGAAAAAGGAGGAATCGTTCCTGCGCCTCTTTCTCCGTAAGCCAGATGAGAAGGAATAATAAGGATTGTTTTTCCTCCTTTTTTCATCTTGGCAACGCCTTTGTCCCATCCGGGAATAACCTGTCCCACGCCTAATTGAAAACTAAAAGGCTCTCTGCCGACAGAAGAATCAAAAACTGTTCCGTCCAATAATTTACCCGTATAGTGAACAACACATTGTTGTCCCTGCTGAGGAAAATTTCCTTTTCCTGCTTTTGTTTCCGCATAGTATAATCCGTCTGGAAGAGGTTCTGCAACAATATTATTTTGTTGCATATACGTTTCTATTGCCTGAAACTCATCGGCTTGTCGTGCTTTAACCGCCGCCAGCTGATATTGCTCAAGCGACATAATACTGTCTATTTTAATGGTAAACCATAGCATTGTTTTTTCATCTTTCACAAAAACAGGAATTTGTCCATAGTTATATATATTATAATATTTTTGTGCATTGATGATGAATGTTGCCGAATCTCCTTCGTGCATTAACGAAATCGCTTCAAAAACATCGCCCTTAAACTTGGAAGACTGCATCATGGTAGTCAGCGGTTTTGCTTCCTGAAGCACCGAATCTTTTTCGGTACGGATACTCATGTGCATAAATACTATTTCGTCTTTTGCGGCAACAGGACGTGTTGTATTTGTAACATGAAATTGATAATACAATCCATTTTCCGTTTTTTCAAATCCTTTATATCCTCTCTGACAGGAAATAAACAATATCCCTGTTGCAAAGACAACAAATAATAGCTTCTGTGTTTTCATTTTTTTTGATTATATCCGGATTATTGATTAAGAACTTCCACAATTTCTACCTCGAACAAGAGAGGCGTAAAAGGCGGAATAACCTGATTACCCATTCCGTATCCAAGTTCGGAAGGTATTATGAATGTTGCTTTTCCTCCCTGATTCATCAAAAGTATTCCTTCTACAAAACCGGGGATGATAGGATCGCCGCCAACAATAAAAGTCATGGGTTCACCCTTTTGAACAGAAGAATCAAAAACAGAGCCATCTAAAAATTTCCCTGTATAATGTACGCTTACTTGCTTTCCGTCTTCTACTTTTGTTCCTTTGCCTTTGGCAGTTTCGATGTAATACAAGCCATTCGATGTTGGTTCAACCGTGATATTATTTGCCGTAATATAGTTTTGAATGGCTGTTACTTCTTCCTGTTCAAACTCTTCCATGGTTGTTATTTTATTCATCCGAATGGTGAAATACAACACATTTTCGGGAGTAATGAACTCAGGAAGATTGCCTTTCCCAAACATGGCAATGAAAAAAGAATCGGCTCTGAGTACAAATTCGGCTTCTTCTCCTTCTCTTAACATAGCGTATGCTTCGTTAATATCTCCCGGATACATAGATTCCATTAATCTGTTCATGATTTCACGTTTCTCAAAAGGAGGAATGGAATCATTGTCAGATTTATACGACACCGTCATAGACAAAAAATCACCTTGCTGAGGTTGTTTCCCTTCAGGTTTTCTTTCTGTAAACTTGTAATACAGTCCTGTTTCTGTTTTTTCATAATCTTTAAACCGTTTGTCCCCACATGCGGAGAAAACAAATGCAATTAAGCATAAAATTGTTACTGTCAATGATGTTTGTTTCATCTCTATTTATTTTTTAATTTATATTTATTAATTCTATTTTGCAAATAAGTAATGAAAGGGCGGGAATATTCGTTCCATTGCCGGATATCCCATATCCCAAATGAGAAGGAATGACTGCATTCGCTTTTTCTCCTTCATGCATCAGCTTTACCAATTCGTGCAATCCGACAGGTTCGTCCGATTGATGGACCACAAATTCTTTTATTCCGTCAGTTGCTGAATTGTATATTTCTTTTCCATCGGGTAAGGTAATGATCCCTTTAATCTTCACCCTGTCTTTAGCTTGCGGCTGTCTGCCGGAGGTTGTATTTACAATCTGATAATACAATCCCGATTCATTGCAGATCAATTGCCAATGGTATCGTTTGGCTATTAATTCAATATCTGTCGTTTCTCTGCGAACAATTTCCCGATTAACAGCTATTTTTTCTTTCTCCACATTCAGAGGTACAACTACAGACGCTTCTTCCCCTTTATTTTGACAGGCAAAACAAAAAAGAAACACTATAATGCTAATGGCACAGATATTTGCTTTTTTTACTCCCATGGCGTCGTTAATGCTGTTTGATATTGTTTTAGTAATTGTTTGAAGGTTTCTATGGTTGCGTCCATAGAGGTGTAGGAATTTCCTCCGGAAGCATTTTTATGTCCTCCGCCCTGAAAATGATTACGGGCAAAATCGTTTACATTAAAATCCCCTTTGGAACGAAAAGAAATACGGACACGATCATCTCTCTCCGAAAACAGGGCTGTAAACCGAACATGTTTCATGGACAGTCCATAATTAACAATTCCCTCTATATCTCCCTGTTTATAATCGTATTGCGTCAAATCTTCTTTTGTCAGATAGATAAAAGAACTGGCATAGTCCTCCAATACAACCAGTCTTTTGACAAGACAATGTCCCAACAACCGGATTCTGTTTTCGGAATAGGTATCATAGATTTTACGATGAATATCTTCTCCGTCTATTCCGTACTGAAGCAGATTGCCCAGCACATAATAAGTGGATTTATTGTTGCAGGAATAACTCAAAGAACCTGTATCTGTGATAATTCCGACATACAGACAAGCTGCAATTTCTGCATTCATATACCTGCTTCCATTCATCATGTTCGTGATGAAGTTGTATATCAGTTCACAGGTAGACGAAGTTTCTTCGGTGGCAGAATATACAATATCGAACGTGGCGTCCGGATCAATGTGATGATCAATTAAGATTTTAATGCACTTAGCCTCTTCGGATGCTTTTTGAAGAATGCCCGTCCTGTTGAATGTATTAAAGTCCAAACAAAATACAATCTCTGCCGTTGCGATTTTGTCCATACATAGCGACTGATTTTCTGTTGCCTGCAATATCGTCTGAGATTGCGGCATCCATTTCAGAAAGTCGGGATATGAATTGGGCGTCAACACACAAACTTCATGATTGTTCTGTTGCAAAAACATCATTAACGCCAAAGATGCGCCTATCGCATCTCCGTCAGGATTGTAATGCGCTATAATGGCGATCTTTCTGGGCGTTTCCAATAAACGTTTAATCCATAAAATATCCTCTTCGTTCAAGGTATTTTTTGTCATTTCTTTTATTCTTCCGAATGGTCATTCTCAATTCTCAATTCTCAATTACTTCAGAAGCATTGTTTTTATTTTTTCCAGATCTTCGAGCGCTTCGGGAAGTACACGGACTGCAGCTATTTCTTTCCATTTTCTACGGGCGTCAATAGCAGGAACTCCGAAGAGGACTTTGCCCGCTTCCACCGATTTATCAATGGCGGACATGGCTAACAATACCGTTCCTTTTCCAACAACCAAGTCTTTATTAATTGAAATACGGCTCCACAGTATACAATCATCTTCAATAACCGTAACTCCTGCAATAGCCGAATGCGCTCCTATCAAAACATTTCTACCGATAACCGTATCATGTCCTATCTGTATGTGATTATCTAATTTGCAGCCATCTCCAATCTTTGTTGTTCCCGATACGCCTTTATCAATGGTGCAAAGCGCTCCGATTTCAACATCATTTCCTATTTGGGTAGAACCGCAGGAAAGCATTTTATCCCAACCTGTATCGCGTCGTTTAAAATAAAAAGCGTCGCCTCCTATTACACTGTTTGCCTGAATAATCACATTATTTCCAATGCTTGTATGATCGTATATGCTTACATTGGAATGAATAAGACAATTCTTTCCTATCTTTACAT
>JAISRU010000157.1 GCA_031273515.1 Bacteroidales bacterium
ACGAACTGGAATTAATCAACACGGACGGAACAACTTTCCGAATAGACCGTCTACGGATAGACGGTTCACGATGTACGCTGTTCGACTACAAGACGGGCATGATTACCGTCGGACACTATGCACAGTTAAGTCGCTATGAAGCGATTTTGTCGACAATGGGATTTGAAGTCATCGGCAAATATCTGATCAGTATCGACAATCGGTTTACTGTCGATTTTCACGATGCATCTGAACTGTAATTTATTAGTGAATGAGGGCGCAAAGCTACAAAGAATTTTGCACACAGATGACACAGATTGAACAGATTTTATTACACAGGATTCCACAGAGAAGACACAGAGTCCACAAAGTTTTCTTTGTCCTTTTTATCTCCCCTCTCCAGTCTGGAGAGGGATTGAGGGTGCGGAAAAAGCGTCCGCAGGCAATTCTCAATTTTCAATTAGAATGTGTACCTTTGCAGAAATTATAACTTGAAGCAAATGAAATTGCGTCTTTTGTTTATTGTATTAATGATCTATCTGATTTCCATGTCTATGTTCGGACAGGGAAAGATTATCCTCAAAGGAAAAATAGTAGATTTTGTCACATGGCAAGCCTTGGAACATACCTGTATTCATAATTTATCGACGGGATTAATGGTATTCAGCAATGCTTCGGGAGATTTCGCCATGCTTGCAGGACAAAAAGATACGCTTGCCATTTCCCGCGTAGGATATGATATGGAGATGATTTTCATAACCGATTCACTCAGAAACAGCAAAGAACGAATTGTTATTCCCTTGGTGATGCGGTCGCTGATATTGCGTAATGTAACCATTCATGCGATGAAACCTTATCCTTTGTTTATCAAAGATCTGGTAAAGGCAAGTCCGCAGCGGAAAATTGATATAGAAGGAATAGAAATCAGTCCGTTAGAAAAGGCGGGATATGATATAAACAAGGGAAATCTTCTTCGTGGAACTCCATTGGCAAGTCCGATCACCTTTCTGTACGACAAGTTCAGCCATAAAGCCAAGATGGGCAGAATGTATGCCGGTTTGCTTGAAAATCAGGAAGAAGTAATGCGATTGGCACAAAAATACAATTCGGACATTGTTCATCGGATTACAAAATTAGAAGGAGAAAAATTAGAAGATTTCATGTTGTATTGTTCGTTCACCTATTATATTCTGGCGATTTCTTCCGACGTGGAGATTGAACAGATGATTGCCGCCAAATATCTTCAGTACAAACGGGAAAACGGACTATGACCTCAGACTGTTTACTGTGTATTGCAGGAGCAACGGCAAGCGGAAAGACACGTCTTGCGGTCAAGTTGGCAGATGTAATCGACGGAGAAATTATCAGTGCCGACGCCCGTCAGGTGTATCGGAAAATGGACGTCGGAACAGGAAAAGATTTAGACGAATATACAATCGGGACAAAAAAAATTCCATATCATCTGATAGACATTGTCGATGCGGGACGCCGTTATGACGTTTATCAGTATCAGTGCGATTTTCAAAGAGTTTATCAGGACATAGTCAATCGTGGGAAGACGCCTGTTCTTTGCGGAGGTAGCGGAATGTATCTCGAAGCGGTACTTGGCAATTATGCGTTGGAGCATGTTCCTGTTGATGAAGAATTTCGCAAACAGATAGCGCAATATTCCGACGAGCAGCTCATCCGACTGCTCAAACAACACAAGACACTGCATAACACCAGCGACATTACAGACAGAGAACGACTTATTCGCGCTTTGGAAATAGCGTTACATAGCGATCATTGTCAGTCTTCGCAACGCACATCCGAATTTCCTTTACAGTATAAGTTGTTTTATGTGTTCTTCGAGAGGTCTGTTTTGCGGGAACGAATTGCGTTACGATTACAGCAACGTCTTCAAAACGGTCTGGTAGAGGAGGTTCAGTCGTTGCTTGATTATGGTATTTCATCCGAAGACCTTTGTTATTACGGATTGGAATACCGTTTTATCACGCAATATCTCACAGGACACACCGACTATCAAACAATGGTTTCTACTCTGACGATTGCTATTGGTCAGTTTGCCAAACGTCAGCAGACATGGTTCAGACGTATGGAACGTAAAGGTTTCGAACTGATAACAATCGACGGTTCCTTATCCGATGAACAAAAACTAAAGAAAATTGTCTTGAACTGTGATTTATGTGATGATTGTCTGAACTCTGATTTGTCTGATTAAATGATGAACATGATTACCATACGGATGATTATTATTTCCCGCAGATTCCCGCAGATTCCCGCAGAATACCGCAGAGTTACGCAGAAATTACATAGATATCCACAGAGAAAATCCTGCTAATCCTTAAATCTTGTAAATCGACGCACGAAGCGAGAGCAGAGGCAAACTTGTTTGCTTCTGCCGAGCAAGAAGGAAAAAGCCCGAAGGGCAATCCTGATTCAGACAATAGCGAGGACAATGGGGAAGACAATCCTCGTCCGAATGGCATGACTAAAAATTCTCAATTAGAATAAAGTTTGTTATTCAAAAGAAATATGTAACTTTGTCGAAAATAAAAAGGGATGCCATGTTATGAGTAGAGCATTTCGATTCATCTTGAATATAAATCATTTAAAGAATAAATTAAAAAACGTAGAACATGAGAAAATTATTTGTTTTTACAGGATTGCTGCTATTTTGCAGCCTGATTACATTTGCGAAACAGATTGACGAGAATAAAGCAAAATTGGTTGGGATAACCTTTTTGTCTCACAATCTGAAATTACAGAAAGGGAATACTCCCTTGGAGCTTGATCTGGTTTACACGGC
>JAISRU010000243.1 GCA_031273515.1 Bacteroidales bacterium
AAAATCTACAAAAAATACCGCAACAGAATGGTTGTAAATGACGTAAGTATATCGGTATCACAAGGGAAGATTGTCGGTCTGCTGGGACCTAACGGAGCGGGAAAAACAACTTCGTTTTATACCATTGTCGGACTGATAAAGCCATTGGCAGGGAAAGTCTTCTTTAATGATATGGATATAACCGAAATGCCGATGTATAAACGAGCTCGTCTGGGGATCGGCTATCTGGCGCAGGAGGCTTCTGTTTTTCGCAATATGACGGTGGAAGACAACATTCGTAGCGTATTGCAGTTCACAAAATTTACAAAACAGGAACAGACAGATAAACTCGAAGATCTATTGAATGAATTTGGATTACAAAAAATCCGGAAAAACAAAGGCATGCAGTTATCGGGAGGCGAACGACGAAGAACAGAAATCGCACGAAGTCTGGCAACGGGACCTAAATTTATTTTGTTAGACGAACCTTTCGCCGGCGTCGACCCCATTGCGGTGGAAGATATACAATCTATTGTCGAGAAATTAAAGGCGAAAAACATCGGCATTCTCATCACCGATCACAATGTGGACGAAACCCTCGCCATTACCGATTACGCTTATATTTTAGTCAACGGAAACGTGTTTTGTTCCGGCACTCCCGAAGAATTGGCAAACAATAAATCTGTCCGCAAAGTGTATCTGGGAGAAAAATTCACGCTGAGAAAATAATAGTTCGAGTGGGCAGAGAGAAAGCAGAATAAAAAGACAGCCGTCATTAGTAGTCCCCACCCTGTCGTGTCGTCAGGAAAAAAAGCAGGATGACGTGGGATGATTTCCCTTTGGAGAGGTTGTCTTAGGTGAATGTCCTACGGACAATATGGTGGGGGGAGGCATCGCATTTTCTATTGATATGTATCCCCTGACGGGGAAACTCAAATGTCCGTAGGACATTCATATCAATAGAAATACATGAACACCATAGCAACAAATCCCCATAGGGGATTCATAACTCTTGCGTAAGCCTGATTCTCAATTTTCAATTCTCAATGGACGCATACCTGACGGCATGCAATGTTTGTTTATATCCTTTATTTCTACCGAGCTATGCATCCCTAACGGGATGCGTTGTTCTGCGGAACTCTGCGTAAATTTGCGAGAATCTGCGGGAAAAAATAAGCGTCCGAAGGCTCATTATCAATTCTCAATTTTCAATTTTCAATTTGTTTAATCATGTTAATCAATTAATTAGATAAATCAGAGTTCAGACAAAATGATTAACTGAATGCTCCGGAGAGGTATTTTTTTGTCAATTCCTGTTGAGGGTTGTTAAAGACTGTCTTTGCATCTCCTTCTTCGATAATTTCGCCCAGATACATGAATATGACATGATCGGCAATTCGTAATGCCTGTCTTAATGTGTGCGTTACCATGATAATGGTGTAATTTGCTTTCAGATCGACAAAAAGTTCTTCGATGATTTTACTCGAAATAGGGTCTAAGGCGCTTGTAGCTTCGTCTGCCAGAATAAATTGAGGTTCGACAGCCAGACTTCGAGCTAAACAAAGTCGTTGTTGTTGTCCGATAGACAGTCGAGAAGCAGGTGTGCGCAGTCGGTCTTTTACTTCGTCCCACAGTCCTGCCGCCCGCAGATAATGTTCTACGACCATGTTCAGTTTTCGCGGCATCCGAATACCATGAATCCGACATCCGTAAGCAATATTGTCGAAAACAGACATCGGTAATAGACAGGGCTTTTGAGATACTAAACCTATCTTGCGACGCAGTTCCGTAATATCGGCATTGCTGTGAAGAATATCTTTGCCGTTAATCAGGACTTTACCCGTGATTTTTGCATTGTCAAAGGTATCTATCAGTCGGTTGCATGTCTTCAACAAGGTAGATTTACCGCATCCCGAAGGACCAATAATACAAGTTATCTTCTTATCGGGGACTTTTATATTTACATTTTTCAAGATGTGATTATCCCTGATATATACGTTAAGATTTTCGGCAATCAATTCACTGACATTATCCCGTATAAATTTGTGGTCGGGTTTAAACATGCGGCTTTGTCGTCTAACAGCGCTACCGTCGCGCCAGATTTTATAGTGTGTAAGCAATCTTTCAACGTATTCTTTCATTTTGAACTCTTTTTTTATTTTGGGCTGAATTTCTTTTCGGACTGTTTTCTGTAGACATGATCACAGTCCGAAAAACAAGGACTGTCGGCATTGTTATTGTACTTTATTTTAGTTTATGTTTAGAAAATTTATTGGTGAAATATCTTCCCAGAATACTAAGTATCAGGATAATTATTGTCAGCACCAATGCGGCGGCGTAGGCTCTGTCCTGAACTTCGGCAATGGGACTGCTCAGCTGAAAAAACACGGCTAAAGGCAATGTTGCCGCCGGTTGAGAAAGGGAAGTCGGAATACTGTCGGTATATCCTGCCGTAAACATCACAGAGGCTGCATCTCCGATTGCTCTCCCGATAGAAAGCAAGGTCGCTGTCGCTATTCCGGGAGCTATCTGTCTTATTACGACCCGAATAGTTTCTACGCGCGTTGCTCCTAACGAATAGGTTGCATCCAATATATCACGAGGAAAATCCCGCGCAACTTCATCCATCGAACGAATAAAAATAGGAATAATCAGCAAAGTAATCACAATAATGCCTCCGAGTAACGAAGTCTTAATGCCCAGATACACCATAATCGTAAATCCGAATGCACCATAGACAATGGACGGAATGCCAAACAAAACATCGTAAGCCAATCGTGCGATATATGCAATTTTGGATCTTTTCTTCAGATAGATGTTCAAATAAAAGACGACAGGAATACTGATAGCAAGTCCCAATACGGTAGAAGCGCCCACAATCATCAGCGATCCGACAATGGCATTGAGGAATCCTCCTTCTTTACCGATATAAAAACCTCCGCCCGGAAGTTTGGTAATCATATCCCAGCTCATTGCAGCCCATCCTCTGGCAAAGATCGTATAGACAATACTTACCACCAATCCAACAACCAGACACATCGCCAGAACCATCAAAACACGAAATACTTTTTCTTCAAAAAATTTCATACGTAAGTTTCATTTTTACACCCGTTTTAATTTGTCTGCAAAGGTAGTGAAATAAATTGAAAATTGAGAATTGAGAATTGAAAATTACCTGCGGACGCTTGTACTTTCCCCATGCTTTCCCTTTGTCCTTGCCATTGTCTGAATCAGGATTGCCCTTCGGGAGATTATTTTTAGCACACAGATGACGCAGATTAAACAGATTTACACAGATAGTCCGACCTCGCAGAGGTCAAATGTTTATAGTGTGTTCATTTTACGTTTATTAAACAGGGATGATGTTATCCGTCTGAAAATCCAGTAATATACCAACGACTGTCCTGCAACAGATAACACAAATGCCGTCATCTGGAAGAATTCATTGTTTAGAAAATGAGATGAATTGAAATGCAAAGTACAATAACTCTCATAAATCATATACAGAAACCCGCATGGGAAGAGTAGAATTTTAAACAGGAGATGTATCCAATTATAATCAAAACGCAAGACGCCCAATGTCCAAGCTACAATAAGAGTTATGACAAAAATAATCGCTAAATTTCGGTATTTTGTTCTGTTCATATTTTTATTATTTATAAGGTGAATAATTTTTTCTATACTAACGAAACACTTCCATGCGCTATTGTAGGGAAACACTTCTTATAGCTGTTTATAATTTCTATTTTCTTTATTATCAACGTCATTGCGAGGCGCGAAGCGACGTGGCAATCCAGAAAACCAACCCCGTAGAGACATCGCATATAACGTCTCTACATGCTCGCTTCATGCATCGGTTGCCACAGTCCGCACGCTTTGAAAAACTTGTGTACTTTTGCAATTATTTTAATTTGTTCGATTGATCATGCAAACACATCTTCATTATCATTGTCTGTCTTCAACCAATAGCTGTATGAAGGATTTAGTTGGAAAATATTCTGTTGAAGAACTACAGCATTTGTTTCCTCCGTTTTTTGCAATCACCGCCGACCAACAGGAACAGGGACGCGGTAGACAGGAGAAAAAGTGGGAAAGCGAAACAGGAAAAAATTTATTAATCAGTCTGTTGTTATATCCTCGCATAGGTCCTTCTTTGCAATTTGATATTTGCAGATATGTATCCGTCGCAGTTGCCGGACTTATCAGTGAATTGTGTCCTGCGTCGGTTGTCCGCATTAAATGGCCCAACGACGTCTATATTGGCAACAAAAAAACGGCAGGCATTCTCATCGAACATTTTATACAGGGAGAAAATATCAATTACAGCATCGCAGGAATTGGAATAAATCTCAATCAGACTGTATTTTCTTTGTCGTTGCCCAATCCGACTTCTGTCTTGTCAGAAACAGGAAAAGAACAGGACCCAATGCTGTGTATGCAGAATATGATAAACAAAATGAAAGACATAGAAAAACAATCTCCTGACAAGTGGAGAATTGCTTACGATGAATATTTGTATCAAAAAGGCGTTTTTGCCCGTTTCATTATTCCGAAAGTGTCTGCGGATCCGCTTCTGCTGAAAATAACAGGCGTCGATCAAACAGGTCTGCTCCAATTGACGGATACAAACGACCGTCTTTTTTCGTGCGCTTTCAATGAGATTATCTATTGTCTGAACCGTTGATTT
>JAISRU010000028.1 GCA_031273515.1 Bacteroidales bacterium
AATCCTGTCAAGAATATTGTTTTGGCACAGAAAGGGACGTCCACATTGAGCGCTCTTTCGGTATGGTTCGATAAGTCGGTCAACAGGCTCAACACCGAAGAACGGGGATTTCTATTAGGCGCTTTTTCGGGAGATGATAAAATTATTGCCTATTACAAAGACGGTTACTATAAAATTACGGGCTTCGACATCGCTACCCATTTCGACGATAATATGCTCTGGATTGAAAAATACAACCCAACCAAACCCATTACAATCATTTACAGGGATAATCTGAAGAAGAAATATTTCATCAAACGAACGCTTCCCGAACTGAGTTCCCGACGAGTAGACCTGACCGACAAAGAACAAAAACAGGAACTGAAACTGCTTAGTGTAAACTATTTACCTCAGATAGAGATCACGTCATACGTTGATAAGAAGAAAAAAGAAAAACAGTCTGTTCTTTTGTCTGCCGCTGATTTCGTTGAGGTCATGAAACCAAAAGCACGAGGAAAAAGTCTGGGTATGGAACATATTATTGACTTCAAAGAAGCAGAACCTCTTCCTTATACCGAACCGGAAGAAATGCAAGAAGAAGAACCCGCAAAAGAACAACAGGATGACGCCTCTTCTGCTTCCGACACAAACACGATCTGGGACGAAGAAGAAAAAGATCCGGGTGTTCAGATGACCTTATTCGACGAATGATTTTCAGCAAGAGATGTCAAAGAAAATAAGTTTGTTGTTTATCCTGCTGAGTTGTTTTTTCGTGGTCGAAGGACAAAAGTTGGTACGGTTCGGTCTGAATTTCGGGTTAGATGCGGCGGTGAATAAAAAGTCGTTGGGAGAAAATTTCACCGTAGACAAATCGACCGGTTTTGAAGTAGGAGCTTATGTTCGTGTAGGATCCCGTTTTTTCGGACAGGCAGGTGGCGGGTACTGTATCAACAAGATGCATCTTACGCGCGATACGGTTTCTTCCGCTATTGACCTGGGACAAATAAACATTCCTCTCTGGGGAGGTTTGAACATCAAGACAGGCAAAAATACCTTTTTTCGTTGTATGTTGGGCGTTCAGTACCGGAACATCGTACACGTTTCAAACAATGGCGTCGATGTTACAAGAAGCGATTTCAACCGAAACAATATGGACGTCATTATTGGCGTTGGAATGGATATTGCCGTCTTTACGTTGGACGTCTCTTTTCGAAAAGCCATTCTCCCCTTAATCCCACATGCACAGCATTATCAGGATGTAATCAATGTCTCAATAGGATTTCTGTTTTAGAACATTGTCTTGAACTCTGATTTATCTGATTAAATGATTAAATAATTGACAATTGATAATTGATAATTGACAATGGATAATGGTTAATGATAAATGGTTAATGCCGTTAGGAAGAAGAAATTATTTCACAGAGTTCCACAGAGGTTTTTTCTCTGTGTTCTCTGTGCCTTCTCAGTGTTCTCTGTGTAAGAAAATCTGTGTTAATCTGTTTAATCTGCGTCATCTGTGTGCTAAAATAATCATGCCAATCAATTTAATCAGGTAAATCAGAGTTCAAGACAAAAGGAAGCAATGACAGCGCAGGTATTTGCGTCCGAATGACATGACTGAAAATTCTCAATCAGGTTAAAGGTTTTCCAAGTATTTAGTTTGGTCCCATTTGACGTCGCGCAAGATGTTTGCTTTGGCGCGGATGCCAAATTCAAAACTGCGGTAACTGCCGAATGGTACCCATCGGAAATGGAGCGTGAAACAATGCAAATCGCGTTCAATACTAAACTCCGATGCTGAAATCGATTTTTCGGTGAAATTATATCCCGACGTGAAATTCAGCGTCCACTTGGAAGTAATGGCAATGCTTCCTGTGAGCGTGAGCGAATTTTGAAACCTGTGCGTGTATCTGGGAATGAGCGTGTCGGAATATCGTTGCAGAAGATAATAAGTTCTGTTGTCGATGCTGTTGTAATTAAAGATATAGTTGACATTGATATTCCATTCGCCAAAACCGCTCGGAGATGCTTTCTTTTCTTCTTTGTCTTCTTTTTTCTGATCGCCGTTTTTCCGCTTGAAGAAATCCCGATTGATATTCAATCCGAAACTCAGGTCTGCGCTGCTTGAAGAAAGACGAAACAATCGTTTGTGTTCCCGAAATTCCGTCTTATTGACCCGTATTCCGTTTGTGTCGATGATGTAGGGGTCGAACATCAAACTGAAGGCAATGTTGATGTATTTGAATAAAGTCGTTCTTCCGTTGACAGAAAGCGGAGACCATCGCAGAGAATCGGCAAAACAATCATACGAAGTAGATATGCTCAGATTTTCCAGCAGCATCACTTTTTTATAACTGCTTTCGTCCTCCTCTTTGCGGGAACGGACTTTCATCTCCAATTTGTTGCTCACCGAAAAGTTAATCCTTCCCGATGCTCTGTTGGAAGGCGCTCCGTATACAAATCCGCTGACATACGAATATTGAATATCTTTATTCTGCTGAACATCGTAATAGACGTCGTACAAAGAATTGTTGATGGCGGGTCGGTAATCGAAATAAACGGAAGGAGTCAGGGTGTGTCGAAAAGCGGAGACTCTGCCTTTTTTCAGCGTGTACATGCCGTATAAGGTGGTCGATAATCCGGAAGATAAAGAAAGATCGTGTCCGGCGAAAAACTTCGTAATCGTATCTCTTCGGATATGGCTTCCGGTTAGCGAGTCGTAAGTTCCCCACGATTGCCGAACTCCTTTGATTTGCCATGTTTCCGTCAGCGAAACGGAGTTTGTCCAGCTGATGTGTTTGAATAATTTGATGGTGCTTTTGATCGGAATAGAATGACTTACCCCCAACAAATAATTGTCGAAGGCACGAGCGAAATCTTTAAATAAAATCGAGTCGTAGGTATTGACAATATTTTGCACATTCATGGTATACTGCATGGAAATGTTTTCGTACCAGCGCATTTTCCCCACCACCTGTTTGCGTCGGAAAGGATAAAACTGACTGACCCCGAAATTGATTTGCGGCAGTTTCATATCCAGATTTCCCAGAACTAAATCCTGCGACAGTTCCGCATTCACCCCCAGACTGAATTTGCTGCCGAATGCAGTGCTGAAATTCACTACCGACATCGCTTTGCTTTGAATCTGACTGCTCAGATTTTCTTCCACATTGTTTTTGGAATATGATCCTGTCTTGAAATCGATATTGGCAGAAAAACTGTTTACCGGATGCGCTTTTCTGTCCTGCTGATGCTGCCAGTAAATTTTCATGTCATGGGTTACGGCGTATTGTTTCGTATGTTTTTCTCCCGTAGGAGTAAACGAGTAATTTATATCGTAGTTCCCGTTGTATTTATAGCGTTTGATGTAATTCGAGCGAAGTCCTGCGCCAAAAGAACCCCGCATATAAAGCGTTGCTGTAACGGCAAAATCTATTTTATCTTTCAGTGCAAAATAATAACCGATTCCTTCCAAATACGGACCCTTGTCTGCTTTGATGCCGTACATAGGCATTATCAGTCCGTTGGTATGCTTGTCGGAATTGGGGAAAAATCCAAAAGGAAACGGTATCAGTGGAATACTTGCTATTCTGATCCAGAAAGGTCCTGTAATGATTTTATCGCTCGGAATGACTTTTGCCTTTCCAAAGCCAATCTCAAAATGAGGACTTTCTAAATTACAGGTCGTATATTTTCCGTGTCGGATATAGCTGGTGTTGTCGTCGTTCTTTTTGACGATCTCCCCATGCAGATAACTTTCGCCTTCCTGCGTGATTACATTGCGTAACAGTCCCTTCTTTGAATCGAAATTGTAATGTAACTCATGACTTTTCACCTCATAGCTTCCCTGTTTGAAAACAGGCGTTCCCTGCAGAACCTCAGCCGTATCGACGGATCCTTTAGCAAAGAGTTCGTTGGCGGAAAAACTAATCTCCACATGATCTGCCTTCAGATTGACGTCCTCATAATTCAGATCGACTTCATGGTATAAAAGCGCAATGGAATTGGTGATGTCAAAAGTGAGGGAATCTTCCGCATAATAGTCCACAATAGATGTTACCGCATTGGGCGACAAAGGCAATGCCTGACTCAGGGTATCCGCTGTCTGAAGATTTGTCGTATCTTGGGAAACAGTCGTATCCGCAACCGTATTGTTCGACAAAGTATCTTCCAGAACTACAGTATCCGAAAGCATATTGTTCGACAAAGTATCTTTCAGAACCGCAGTATCCGAAAGCGTCTTTATTGCATTTTCCTGATTATTCTGTGCATGAATAATGGAAAAATGACAGGTCAAAAAAATGATCTGTATAATAATATATTTATATATCCGTTTGTAAACAAGTATTGTATGCAAATTTTCTTTATTGTTTTTTTGTATGTAAATTTTGTTTACTTTTGTGTTTGAAAAATAACAGGCAAAAATACGAAAAAACTCGTACGTAACAGCGAACTTTTTTTCTATGTAATCGAATAAATACAGACATAACAAAATACCAGATATGAAAACGTTATATGTAGCAACGACAGCTTGTATTCTTTTATTATTTCCGATGATAAATTCTCCTGTGATTACAGCGGGAAATCCTGTCAAGGTGGTAGTAATAGATGCGGGTCATGGAGGACACGACCCCGGCGCAATAGGCGTTACGGGAGTAAGAGAAAAGGATATTACGCTTAAAATAGCGCTTAAACTTGGGACGATGATAACCCAAAATCATCCCAGCGTGAAAGTGATTTATACACGTAAGACCGACATGTTTGTGGAATTATATCGACGGGCGCAGATAGCCAATAACAATCATGCCGATATTTTTATTTCCATTCATTGCAATGCTGTAGATAAACCCAATGTCTATGGAACGGAAACATTTATTATGGGGTTAGACAAAAGCAATCAGAACCTTGCCGTTGCGGAAAAAGAAAATGCAGCCATTTTGAGCGAACGAAATCATGAAAATAATTACGACGGGTTTGACCCGTCTTCACCCGAAGCCTATATTGTATTTTCGCTTTATCAGAATGCTTATCTAAGTCAGAGCGCCAAATTAGCGGCAGCCATACAGTCGGAACTCAAAACGTCATACGACAGAGTGGACAGAGGCGTAAAACAGGCTCCTTTTCTGGTATTATGGCGTACTGCAATGCCCAGTCTGCTGATAGAAACGGGTTTTATAAGCAATAAAAATGAAGAGAGTTATTTGTCTTCGGACAAAGGTCAAACAGATTTGGCAACAGCCATTTACAAAGCCTTTGCAAAAGAGAGTCAGTTTTATGCGGCAGAGATTGCAGCAGAAACAGATGCGGATAAAGAACCCGAACGCAACGCCGTTTCGACAGAAACGACGAAAATGTATGCCATTCAGTTTCTGACTTCGCCTGTCAGACTGAAAAAGACTGATCCGAAGTTAAAGAATTTGCCGGATATCGAAATCGACCAAATCGGGTCGCAATACAGATACACCAGCGGAAAATACCAAACACAGTCAGAAGCTCAAAAAGCATTGACGCAGGTACGCAAAAGCGGCTTCAGCGATGCGTTTGTTGTGAGCGTCAAGATCGAACAAAAAGCAGAGCCTGCAATGCGTCAAACAGAAACGACTGCAATCGATACAGTCGGACGAACGTCGGACACAACGCAAACCAATGTTGTGAGCGCCGACAGTCGTCTGCCTGTCGTTTACAGAGTTCAGTTTTTGTATGCATCCCGATTGATAGACAAAGCCGATCCCGAACTGAAGAATTTACCGAATATCACCATTGAAAAAGTCGGCGCCGGATACAAATACCTGTCGGGCAACTGCGAAACGCATGCTCAGGCAAGGGAACTGCTGATAAAAGTGAAGAAAGCAGGATTTTCCGACGCCTTTATTGCCGCCTACGACAGCGATAAACCGGTGTCGTCCGTGCAGACGTCATCGGATTCGGATAAACCCCAAACGAGTACAGTCGTATCCGATGCAAAACAGGAGGTGATTTACAGAATACAGTTTATGACCATGCCTGTCGAATATAAAAAGACAGCTCCCGAACTGAAGAATTTACCGGACATCACCATTGAAAAATCAGGCAAGCAATATATCTATATGACGGGACATTGCGTTAGTTATACCGAAGCCCAGAAATTACTTTCCGAAGTAAAAAAGAAGGGGTTTACCGACGCTTATATTGTCGCTTACCAAAAAGACGGAAAAAGAATTACATTACAGAAAGCAAGAGAATTGAAATAAAAATTAATGTATGAAATTATTAAAATCGACAGAAATAAAAATCGCTCTTTTTGCACTCGCAGGACTTTTCCTGTTGGTATGGGGAATTAATTTTCTCAAAGGCATTGACGTCTTCAAAAAGCACTGTACTTATTATGTGATTTTTGAAAAGACGGCGGGACTTTTGCCGGCGCATCTCGTAACCATCAACGGAATGAATGTGGGTATTGTGGATGAGATAGAACTGACGTCCGATGTTCCGAACAAAGTGTTGGTTCGGATTGATGTGAATAAAAGCATCAGTATTCCCATAAATTCGGTGATACGTATTGCAACTCCGAACCCGTTAAGTTCTCCGCAGGTGGAGATACTCATGGGAAACGAAAAACAGTACATACAGCACGGCGATACGATACAGGGAGCAATTTTGACAGGAGCGCTTGACAACCTCGGAGGCATTGTATCGAATTTGGACACGTCGATTGTCATACTGAAAACCGTCTTGCAGGGAAGTATTCTGACGGAATTAGAGG
>JAISRU010000137.1 GCA_031273515.1 Bacteroidales bacterium
GCAATACCGTAGACCCCTCCCGGAGCAAGTTTAAAAGGTGAAATAAAAATAACAAATCCGGCAGCCATAATAAAACTGCCGATTAAAATCATTACGTATTCGTAAACGGATTTCTTCCAATTGATCTCTTTAAAAGACATATATGTCATTGTTTATTAGTGATTAATATTAATTGTTCCAGCACAATTTACAGATGTGCAAAGATAGTCAAAAATTAATTGAGAATTGAAAATTTTCAGTCATGCCATACGGACGAGGATTGTCTTCCCTGCCTTCCCCCTATCTTCCCTGCCTTCCCTTTGTCTTCGCCATTGTCTGAATGGTCATTTTCAATTTTCAATTCTCAATTTTCAATTATATAGCGACTTACGTCTTTTCTGTTTTCTTACCTGACGCAGTGTAAGCGAATTAGAAAAAAACGGGCAACTCTTTATAGCATTTATTTTGACAAAAACAAGCATGAAAAAAAAATTTTCTAAACATTTTAATGTTATCTTTGCAAATAATGATTCTTCAAAAAACTTTCCTTTCAAATCATTCTCGATTAGAGAGTTGGCAGGAATTGAGAAGGATATTATATTTTGATAATTTTGTAAGTATTTAACAGTCAAGAATGAATAGATGAAAGAAAAAAATGATGATGTTCAAGCGGTATGGAATGCATGTCTGGAGATGATAAAAGACAATATTCCTGAAAGAAGTTTTAATACATGGTTTAGTCCTATCAAACCCATGGGATTACGTGGACAGGTATTAACGATACAGGTTCCCAGTCAGTATTACCTTGAATACATAGAAGGTAATTATTGGCAATTATTAAAAGCCGCGATTCACAAGGTATTGGGAACTGAGGGAAAATTAGAATACAATGTACTGATAACAAACACAAAAGGCGGTACGATAACCGTTCCTCCTTCCAGCATAGGAAAAGTAGATGTACAAAATCGACATTTCCCTATTATGGTTGACGAAAATACAAATCCCAAAGAAATACCGAATCCGTTTATATTACCCGGACTCAAAAAACTGAATATTCATTCGCAACTGAATAAAGATCTGGGTTTCGAGAACTTTATCGAAGGAGAGTGCAACAGACTTGCACGTGCGGCAGGCTTCGCTATTGCTGAACAACCGGGCAAAACAGCATTTAATCCTCTGTTTATTTACTCCAGCGTCGGATTGGGGAAAACCCATCTTGCCAATGCCATCGGATTGGAAACGAAAATGAAAAATCCGGAAATGACCGTTTTATATGTCGATGCGGAAACCTTTCTCAGACAATATGTAGAAGCCGCAAGAGGAAATAATATCAACGACTTTATTCATTTTTACCAAATGTTAGATATGTTGATTATTGATGATATTCAGTTTTTGTCGGGCAAAACAAAAACACAGGATATTTTATTTCATATCTTTAATTCCTTTCACCAGAAAAGCAAACAGATTATTCTCACTGCCGATAAATCTCCTGCGGAAATAGTGGGATTTGAACAGCGTTTGCTTTCCCGTTTTAGATGGGGTTTGGCTGCCGATTTGCAGGTTCCTGATAAAGAAACGCGAATTAAAATTATCAGAAGCAAACTGTATAACAATGGAATTGAATTTATTACAGAAGAAGTGGTAGAGTATCTGGCTACCCGCATCGTTACCAATGTGAGAGAAATAGAAGGAGCTATTATCTCTATTCTGGCGCAATCTTCTCTAAACAAGAAAAAGATTACCGTCGAACTTGCCCGACAAATGATCGACAAATTTGTAAGCAATACAACGCATGACATTTCGATAGATTATATTCAAAAGGTTGTATGCGATTATAATAAGACGAACGTCAGTACTTTGTTTTCTCTTTCCAGAAAAAGGGATGTGGTATTAATCCGTCAGATATCCATGTATTTTTCCAAGAAATACACGAAATTTTCTTTGGCTCAGATAGGTCTTCAGTGTGGAAATAAAGATCATGCCACTGTTCTTCATGCTTGTCGTACCGTAGAAAATCTTATCAAAACCAATCCTGATTTCAGGGAAAAGATGGAAGAAATTGATGTTATCCTGAAAAGTTCTTAGTCCGAAAATTGTCCGCACCCTTTTATACGCAAGACTATGTCAGCAGAATTAATTATTATTTTAATCATTTCGGGCGTCTTTGTCGGATTTATCAACACGCTTGCGGGAGGCGGGACTATTATTTCCATGAGCTTGTTTATGCTGCTGGGTTTACCGCCCATAACGGCAAACGGAACTAACAGAATACCTGTTATTTTACAGAACCTCGTTTCCGTTTTGAATTTTCATCGTGCAAAACAGCTTCCGATAAAAAAAGCTGTTTATTATTCTATCCCTGTTGCCGCAGGTTCTTTGTTTGGGAGCGGTCTGAGTATGATTGTCCACGATACGGTCTTCATGATGTTTTTTGTCGGCATCATGGTTATTATGTTGTTTCTCATGTTTTTCAAGCCCAATCAATGGTTGCGGGGCAACAAAGTGAAACAGAATGCGCCGGTATCGTATCTGCAATTGTTTTTTTATTTTCTGATAGGTATTTATGCTGGATTTATTCACATCGGAATGGGTTATTTTTTATTAGCCGTATTGGTTTTAATGGGAGGATACGATTTACTGCAAGCCAATGCTGTAAAGAGTTTTATTGTTTTGTTTTACACTCCTTTTTCGCTGATTGTTTTCGTTTATTACGGACAAGTAAACTATGAATACGGAATTATTCACGCCATTGGCAATATGGCAGGAGCTTACATTGCGTCCAAATGGGCGATACATTGGGGAATGAATTTTATTCGATGGGTTGTGGCGATTTTTATTGTCGTATCCTGTTTACATGTATTGCATATCATTGATTTTAAGGATATCTTTAATTTGCTTTTCCATTAAGATTTGTCAAAGCAGATTATGAGACGGTAAAAAAAGGGAAAGGGCAAACTGTCCTCTCCCATAATCAAAAACAAGATTGGGTTTGACGATTTTCAAACGCGAGCGTTCGCCGCCTGCATAGCTGTAATGGCGGTTACATTTACGATATCATCTATCGAACATCCGCGCGATAAGTCATTGACAGGAGCCGCCATGCCCTGCATAATAGGACCGATAGCTTCTGCTCCCGCCAGACGCTGTACCAGTTTATAGGCGATATTACCTGTTTCCAAGGTAGGGAATATCAGCACATTGGCTTTGCCTGCGATAGCGCTTCCCGGAGCTTTGCTTGCACCCACTTCGGGTACGATTGCTGCGTCTGCCTGTAATTCTCCGTCTATTTGCAAGTCGGGATTTCGTTCTTTGGCGATGCGGGTTGCGTTCACGACTTTGGTTACCATGTCGTGTTTTGCGCTGCCTTTGGTCGAAAAACTTAACATCGCAATACGCGGTTCTATTCCGACGATAGCTTTGGTTGTCTGTGCGGTTACGATGGCAATTTCAGCAAGTTCCTCTTCGGTAGGATTGGGATGCGCTGCACAATCGGCAAAAATCAAAACGCCGTCTTCTCCCCATTGTTTATCTTTGAGCAGCATAATGAAAGCGCCCGAAACTACCTTCACGCCCGGCAATGTTTTTATGATTTGAAAAGCAGGTCGAAGGACGTCGCCTGTTGCGTTTTTGGCGCCTGCCACTTCTCCGTCGGCTTCTCTGTTTTTGATGAGCAGCGTGGCTAAATACAAAGGGTCTTCTGTCAGTTTGAGCGCTTGTTCCAGCGTCATTCCTTTGTTTTTACGGATTCCCCACAACATGTCTGCGTAAAAATCTTTTTCAGGATTATTTTTCGGGTCGATAATCACTGCCTCTCGAAGATGAGTCAATCCCCATTCTTCTTCTTTTTGTGCGATGAAATCCCGATTTCCCAAAAGAATTAGACGAGCAAGTTTTTCCGACAAAATCCGGTCGGCTGCTTTGAGCGTACGTTCTTCCTCTGCTTCAGGAAGAACAATACATTTTTGCACCTTTGATGCGTTTTGTTTTATTTTCTGTAATAAATCCATGTTTTATGTATTGCTTTTGTATTATTTTCTTTTTTAGTATTCCTTCGTTCTTTTTGTGGAATAATTACCGATGCGTTTAAAATTTACCATTCTAACGGTATTCCTGTTTGCAATATTGTATTATGCAACATTTTTTTGTAATTTCTTGTCCTGAACTGTGATTTATATTGAGCCTGTTGAAATATACATCACAGTTCAAGGCAAATCGGCGTATAAAAATGCTACATCGAACACAGGTAAAAAGCCGTACTGCTTTTACCTAAAAGCTGTACTGCTTTTACTCAAAACCTGTACTGCTTTTACTCAAAAGCAGTACGGCTTTTCATGTGTTTATCATTTTATTTATATTCAATACCTTACAAAATGCGATATAATCATTCCCTTGTTTGTTTAAATTTATTTTGTCATGGGTGTTTCAATTATCAATTATCAATTATTTATTGTATCTTTGCAGAAATATTTTTTTAATATGACAAAATATGTATTTCAATAAAAACATACGTTCAACGGACGATTTATACGGAATTAACGCGCTGGTTTTCAGCATTGATATGGACAGATTGTCAGAAAGACTGTGCAAACGCTTTTTCTTGTCGGGTGATATTTTTTTGTCCGATAATTCATTTTTTCAAAGAAAAGGTGTAAACACACACACACACACACACACACACACACACACACACACACACACACAGGAATCAAGCAGTTACGAGTTTGCGTACGCAGAAGTTCCACGGAGAACACAGAGACAATCATCGTCCGCAGGCAATTCGTAATTGTCAATTCTCAATTGTCAATTGTCAATTATTTATACGTCGCTTTGCGCCATTTTCAATTTTCAATTTTCAATTTTCAATTGTTTGCGCCTGTTCACTCGTCCACTTAATAATCGTCGAGAAACACAAATCAATACACTTATCTCACTAACACCAAAAATTATGACAAAAATATATCATCGAATAAAAGCGTATTTATACAACAGCGTACACAGAGAAACTTCTGACAAATACACAGCGAAAGTCAGTTCCGAACGTTCGCTCAATGTGCGTCAGCTTTGCGAAGCGGCAATAGCGCGCAGGGGCGTGTACATGTCTGTATCATCAATGGAAGACACAGTAAATCAATTTTTACAGGAAATGTCCCATCAATTGTGCGATGGTTTTTCTATCAACACCGGTTATTTTACGGCAGGACTTCATATCGATGGAATCTTCCACAATCCCGACGAACAATTCAATCCTGAGAAACACCGCGTTTCGTTTAATTTTCATCAGGGGACGACATTGCTTCAGAAGATAGAACAGATCGAAATACAAATACAGGGACTTGCCCATGTTGCATTATACATTTCACAGGTAACAGATATACGAACAGGCAGCGTTAACGATTTGCTTACGCCCGGTCGCAGTCTGAAAATTAACGGCTGCAAACTCAAACTTGAGGGTGATAATGAAGCTAACGGCGTCTGTTTTATTAATCAAGCTACTCAAAAACGTATTAAAGTCGACAAATCGGATGTGCTAACAAACAATCCGTCCGAATTGATTGTCCTAATACCTGATTTACCTTCAGGAAGTTATAAATTAGAAATAACAACGCAATGCGCTATGGGCGCTGTTCTGAAAGAACCGCACACTACCGTATTGAACAAAATTTTAACTGTATTATGAAACGCTTCCGTACAAATACGTCCGAAAACCGTTCCATATAAAATATTTGCAATTGTTTGTATGTCTTGGGGATGGGGTGAAAACCTCGTCCCTTTTTTAGAAGCGATTGCTTTCTTTCCCCAAAACGTATCCTGATACAAAAACGATGTTGCTCTGTTCTTTATTCTTCCATGCTGAACATAGGATCCCAGGGCGGCAACAGAATCGGCTTTTGCGTGAGCAATTCCCGAATATTTTCCGGAATATATTTCTTATCCACCACCAAACGAAACATATATTCATCGAACCATTCATCGGTCATGACAAGAAATCCTTTATAGCCGTAAGTTGCTCCCCAGCTATTTTCGAGCAGCCATTTTTTTGGATTCTCCTGTTCGTCCAGATCTACGGCACACAGCGTCATGGCATGAGACGATCCGCTTGAAAATGTCTGAATACGCTGCTTTTTATTCATGGTGAAATCTGTCCCCATAAGAGAAGCATAGTCATAATTATGAACGTCCAAAAATCCTGTTTCACGATTTAAAAACTTGCCGACGTCGCAGGAAAAATAAAGCATGGTACTGTCTTTGATAGACGCTATCGCCATTTTTTTGACCTCTTCTATCGGCAAATTGAGGTATTTCCAATTGTAACCGTCGTAGACATGACGATCGTATTCTATTTCGTAAACCTTATTGTATTCCCGCGTGGGATCATTCATAATCATAACATAATCACTCATATCCACGTCTACAAATTCGGTATAAAACGACAAAGGAGTGTAGGTCTTTGTGGAAACAGGTTTTCCATTTACATCCTTTTGCGTCCATGTAAATTCAGAGGGAGGTTCTCCCAAATTCAGTACAAGCATTCTGTAGATAACGCCTAACATTTCCGTCTTTTTTTGCATCAAAGTTGCTGTTTGGATGTTTTTTCCACTCTTGTCTGTTTCTCGCAGCTGCAAGGCAAATTCCTTCAGTTTCAGCGACAGCAGTTGCGACATGCGGGCAGTATTGCTGCTGCTGTGTGTTTCCGGCATGATTTCCTGCGGAACAGCGCCGTATTTTGTAACCAAATTGACAATCCCTGTAAATTGACCCCCGTCGCCGATTGGATTTTTAAACAGCCATTCTACTGTTTTATCTTCCATTGGTTTGGAACGGGTGTCGATGATTGCCTGAAGGAATAAATTGGCTTTTTCCAACTGATCCCAAAAGAAAATATAATTGATGGAAAACTGAAATTCGTTCAGATTGTATTTCGCAATCACTTTCGCACGCAGGACATTCATCCCTGTAAACGCCCAGCATCTTCCCGAAGATTTCTGATCGGTAATTCCTTTTGAGTTCACCCGATGCGAAAAATAGGTATCGCTGCCGATATTCTTTCGATTCAGGGCGAGTTTATTGATGTCGTTTCCGCCGATTGCATTTTGCAGCGCTTTCATTTCCGGCGTTTCCCGATACGATTGTCTGACAGACTGTAACATCTCTTTGCTGATACCTCCTTTGTCGGTTTGAGCATACAGACTAAAATTCAGTGTACATATACTTATTAATGCAGTTAATCCGATTATTCTTTTCATCTTTATGGATTGTTTCGATTATTATTTCTTTTCTTCTCTTTGGACTGTTACATATTATCCAGTATGGCAGTGATAAGATTATCAGCTCCTTCGGCGATGTCTGAAATGCCGGAAGCGTTCAGCATATAAGCGGGCGTGGTAAAGATTTTGTTTATCTTGTCCGAGATAACTTCTCCAGCGGAAGTATTGATATTATGACTGCCCATCAGTTCTATGTCGTGAGCGGTAGCGTCGTCGTTACCAATGGTTACCGTGATGCCCTGCAAGACTTTAGCCAGCAAAACAGGCGAAATACACAAAGCGCCTATGGGTTTATTGACTGCTCTGATCTCTTTGATTACCTGTTCTATTTGTTCATCGACGGTCGCTTTTACACCTTTGAAGGCATAATTGAAGAAGTTTTTAGCAACGCCAAATCCTCCCGGAAAAATAACCGCATCGAAATCAAGCACATTAAAGTCGTCCAGACTTTTAATTTTTCCTCTGGCGATACGGGCAGCTTCGACGAGCATATTTCTATTTTCCGCCATTTCTTCCCCTGTAAGATGATTTATTACATGGTATTGGGTTCGGTCGGGAGCAAATAGTTCGTAGGTAGAATTGTGTTTTTCTATTGCCAACATTGTCATGATAGTTTCCTGTATTTCAGAACCATCTCTGTGTCCTGCACCCCCTATAATAATTGCAAATTTTTTATTCATAACCTGTGATTTTATTTATCAGCAAAAGTACACAAAATAATTGAGAATTTTTAGTCATGCCATTCGGGTGATTATCTTTTCCCGCAGAATATCGTGAAATTATTCACTCGTTCACTAATAATCATGTTCATCAGTTAATCAGATGGTTATTGAGCTTGTCGAAATATAAATCACAGTTCAAGACAGAATCATTTTCAATTTTCACAATCCATTCTCAATTTATTTGGACGCATCCCTAACCCGGACAAGCCGGGACCAAAGAGGTATTTGAATAGTATAGCAAAAATAACATCAATGTTGGACATGGGTACTAAACGTCTTTACTTCCTCTTACTTTTTTCCTGCATCTGAAAAAAAGTAAGCAAAAAAAGCCGCTCTCTGTACCTGTCTTGGCTAAATTTTTTTACACTCGCTACAAATACTGAACTCCTTCCTGCTTGCAGTTCGGCAAAGTCAGCAAGCTGCCGCTGCGCTCAGTCGCTGCGTCGGGAAGTCAAACAACAGCATTTGCTTTACGCTCGTGTTGCAAAAATTCTTTACGCCAGACAGCTAATGCGAGATGTATTTCAGCAACAAAGTCGCTGAAATCTTGGTTTGAATGCTCTCATAATCTTTTCTCCCTCTCCGGTAGTTGAGCTTGTCGAAATTAGAGAGGGGCAGGGGGGAGGACGCAATGACGGGTAAACGGAAATCATGTAAATCAATTTAATCAGATAAATCGACGCACGAAGCGAGAGCAGAGGCAAACTTGTTTGACTATGCCGAGCAAGAAGGAGAAAGGCGTAGCCAATCAGAGTTCAAGACAAAAGCGTAGGTATTTGCGTCCGTATGGCATGACTGAAAATTTTCAATTAATCAGAAGCTAATCACTGAGATTGCTTTATTTTCCAATAGACCTGAATTTCGCAGGTTGTTCAGTGCGATTTTGCCGGAGATAGATTCGTGTCCTTTGCTGCGGTAGAGTTCGTCTATTGTCGTGAAGACAGAGGTGTCAAAGGGTGTTCCGGCGTCAAATCCGACATAGAATTTTCGGGTTGAGGATAAATTGTCAACAAATCCGTCGATGAATCCTCTGCGCAGTTCATACCTGTAATTGTAGCGCAGCGCGGAAATATCACTTAAAACCGCCGACGAAGTCGGGAAACGTCCGGCGCCTTTTCCATAGAGAAACTGTTCGTCAGCCAAGGCAGTCCCGATGAGTACGCCGTTATATTCATTGTTGACTAATCCGAGCGTTTCGTATCTGCCCACGAAAGTAGGAAATACGGTTGGAATCAGGTCTCCATTTTCGTCGATCGTGCTGTTGGCAATGAGTTTAATGATATAATCTTTCTCCTTGGCGTACTGAAAATCGTCCGGCTTGAGCGAAGTGATGCCTTTGCGCAGAATGTTATCGGCGGAAATAAGTCGTCCAAAAGCGTGTAAGGTGATGATGCTTAATTTATAGGAAGCATCAATTCCTTCAACGTCGAGACTTGGGTCGCTTTCGGCAAAACCGTTTTCCTGAGCGGTTTGCAATGCGCTATCGTAGGTTTGCGTGCCAGCACGCATTTTGGTCAGTATATAATTGGTCGAACCGTTTACGATTCCTTTTACATAATTGAGCAAATCATTGTCATAGTATTCTTCCAGATTCCGCAGAATCGGAATTGAACCGCAAACTGCCGCTTCATACAGAAAAGAAACATTGTTTTTTCGTTGTAAATCAATCAATTCTGTGTGATGCTCGGCAATCATTTTTTTGTTTGCACTCACCACATGTTTGCCTTTTTGCAACGCTTTTTTGGTGATTTGAAACGCTGCGTCGGCGTCGTTAATCAA
>JAISRU010000150.1 GCA_031273515.1 Bacteroidales bacterium
ACAAGAAGGATAGATACTACCGATAGAAATAAAAAATAATAATGATGAAAAAATATTATATTACTATATTTGTTTTTTCTTTTATTCTGATGACTTGTACTAATCAATATGATAATGAATTAACAATAATTAATTCCAATTTTCATATAGAAAATGACATTACTAATTTTTGTAATAAAATGACAATACATGATACTGTATTTATTCTTGCAGATTTATCCGTATGTATGGGGAGAACAAAATATTATAATACTTTAACAAAAACAGGTGATACTATTTACATAGAAACGATGGCAATTGATAAAACGGAAAACAATAATATTACTATAAATTTCGGAAAAACAATTTATAATACGATAAAGAATGATTCACTGAATTTGGAAGATTTAATTTGTTATATACAAAAATACAATGATAGTGTTCAAGACAAACACTACCCTACTTTGCAAATCACTCATAAGCATGATACATTGTATTATAAATTAAATAGCGTCATGGATATATTAAGATTTACAAATTATTATATTTCTATAATGAGATTACTTTATCCTAATAGAGAACAAGAATATCCCCCTGAAATGCAATACCCAGGTATCATAATAATAACAGAAAATATGTAGTTTTTTCGGTACTATCCCATTGTTACTCATTTTGTAATGTATTGATAATTTGAAATATATAAAATTGTGGTAAATGTGAAAGGAAAACAGAAAATCTTCGAGCTGCTCTTGCTGAATCGTTGAATATCCACGTAACGATATATGAATATTCACATGACGACACGTGAGTATTCAGATGTGTAATACGTGAGTATTCAGATGACGATGCGTGAATACTCGTATGAAGATACGTGAGTATTCGTATGAGAGATTGCAGCGGGTAGGGTAATGTACCCTATTTTTGTATCAATATTCCAGATAGGTTTCAAATAATTTTTGTACGTATGCTTTTCCTGTAAAGAGCATGTTTTTCAATTGCGTACTGTCTCCTGTAAAATGTGTTTCCTGATAATTATTTCGGTTTACAAGATGGGTCAGGCATCCGTGAGGTGTAATCCAGCCAAATCCATGGTTGATTTCAAAATAAGCAAATTCACTGCTGTACGGATTGAAAATATTTTTTCCCCATGTAAATGATTGCGTATCAAATCCTAATTGTGCCAGAATGGTCTGAGGTAAATCGACCTGAGAAGCTATTGTGTTACATACTGTTCCTTTATATTCGTCTTTCAATACATTGCCAAACCAAAGCATGGGAATTCGTTGATTTTCTGCCGAAAAATAAGACCTTTCAATGTGGGACGGATGATTGTGATCGGCAACAAGAATGAATAAAGTATTATCATACCAGTGTTCTTTTTTAACCTTTTCAAAATATTGTCCTAACCAGTAATCACTATATTTGGCTGAATTTAAATAGTTTATTTCTTTGGTATCCCATGTCAATTCCTTGGTGTTTTTGGGCTGATCGTATGGAGAATGCGAACTTAATGTAAAAAGCATACTGAAGAAAGGTTCTTCCTGATCTTTTAAATCGTTTCGTTGATATTCAAACATATATTGATCGTGAATACCTAATTTTCCACGTGGAATCTGTTTGCTTATATTTTTTTCTTCCGTCATTTTGTCGAAATTGATATGTAACAGAAAAGCTCTGATATTGCCGTAATCTAAATTTCCTCCAAAATAAAATGACGAATGATATCCCCGTTCGGCTATCTTGTCTATAAAACTCGGCAGAGATTTGTATTTACTGTGATTATCGGTAATATCGTAATTGGGGACAGAAGGAAATCCTCCCAAAATACTGCAAATGGCTTGTTGAGAACGATGTCCGTTGGCATAAAAATTAGTAAACAAGACCCCTTCTTTGGCTAAAGCATTAAAACAGGGAACTATCTCATTGCTTCCGCTAAATTGCTCTAATAAATCGGCGCTCCAGCTTTCTAACAGAATCAGAACAAGATTAACATCCTGTCTTTTGAGCAAGACTGTTGTCGTATCCTGTATTGTTTTGCGCAGTTCGTTTATTGTTTCGACGGCAGTCTGAGTATCCATAAACCGGAAAGGATTGTTTTTTTCCAAAGAACCAAAATCAGCAATATTGAGCGCTATGTTCCAGTGTGGATTTACTGCTGCGTCATTTAGTATATTATGATGCGAAAAATACGAAGCGCTTTGTGTGATAGGAATGGCATTAAATCCTCCGCGCATACCCCAGAAACAGCAAAAACCTGTAACGATAAAACATAATGGCGCTTTGATAAACGACTTTTTAACAGAAACAATGGACGGCTTTAAAACAAAACGATTGTACAGCAAATAAAATCCGCAGATCAGTACTGCAAAATATACGACAGAAAAAATAAGCTGAGATGTTGTTGCCGTTTTAATAATCTCTTCAGGATGACGCAAATAAGCTAAAGCCTTATAATTTAATTTACTGCGCCATTCCCCATAAACTCCTGTTTCGGCAATGACAATGAAAGAAGTAATTGCAAGTTCAATCATTGTCGTTGTACGAAGTAAGATTGTAAATATTTTATGTTTAAAACACAGTTGCAATGTATAAAACAGCAATGGAATACTTATCAGATAACATGCCGTTGCCAAATCTAAACGCATTGCATGATAAAAAACAGCAAAGATTTCTTTAGCAGGAATAGTTGCTAATAAACTGCTGTATACCAATAAAAATAAAATTCGTGTTATGGCAAAAAATAATATCCAGAACAGCAATGTTTTTAAGATAACAATACAATATTGTTTCACCTGTTTGTTTTATAGTTTAGAGAACGGAATATTCCGTTTGATTTCAGATTATCAAAACGTAACAAAAAGCAGATTATTATTTAACAACTTTTCATGCGAACAAGTAGACAAGTGAACAAGTGGACGAATGGACGAGTAAACAAGGGCGCAAAGCGACGATTATTGTCTTGAATTGTGATTTATGTGATTGTTTTTCCTCACCTCCTGCCCCTTCCAATTTGGAGAGGGGAGATAAAAATCTGTGTGCTAATTTCCTTGTCGCTTTGCGTTCTTGTCCACTTGTTCACTGAAAATCACGGTTCAGACAATCTTCTTCATAGCGCATATAGCGGAATATTTGTCATCCATGTTTCGTTGTGATAATCTGCAAGTGAAGCACGGATTGCCTGTTCCGGTTTGTATTTCTCGCAGAATAATTTAAAACTTTTAGCCTTCAGATTTTCTCCCGATTTCACTTCTATTGGAATAATTTTTCCTTCTTCCTGAACGACAAAATCAACTTCCGACGTGCTTCGTTCGTTTGTCCAGTAACTAATATACCGATTGCTGTTCAGACGCAACTGTTGCATGACATATTGTTCGGCAAGGGCGCCTTTAAATTCCGTAAAAATGGAGTCCCCATCTATGATTGTTTTGACGTTAAGTCCTGTCATTGCTCCGAGCAGTCCCACATCGTGCAGAAACAGTTTAAAAGCTGCCGTATCCTGATACGCCGACAAAGGTAAACAAGGTTTTGTTACCCGAAAACATTTCAGTAACAATCCACAATCGGTCAGCCATTGAATAGCCAATTCAAACTCTTTGGCACGAGCGCCTTCTTTCAGCAATCCGTATACGAATTTTTTGTTTTCTTTTGCCAATTGTGCAGGAATACTCTGCCATATCATTCGGATACGCGGTACCATTTCGTAAGGCGCATGTTTGGAGAAATCGCCCTCGTATGCATTTAGCAGTCGGTTTTGAATACGACGAACAAGTTGCCAATCGCGTGTTTGAGAAAAGGCGTCCACTACTTCCGGCATTCCTCCTACATAGAAATAATAACGAAGATATTCCTTTAATTTTTCGGAAAAAATAGAGATTACGCTTTGATTTTTTTCTTCCAAAGCCCTGACTAAACCTGTTTCATTGATTGACAGGAGAAATTCGGTAAAGGAAAGCGGACGTAAATCCATGAAATCGACTTTTCCTACAGGAAATGAAATGTGTTTGTGCAGTCCCATTCCCAAGAGCGAACCGGCGGCAATGAGGTGATATTGCGGCGCTTTTTCGCAAAAATATTTCAATGAAGTAATACCCCGTTCCGCTTCCTGAATTTCGTCGAAGACAATAAGCGTATCTTCTGCTGTTATTGTTGTTTGCGAATGAATTTCAAGTACGGAAAGTATTCGTTCGATGTTGAAGTCGGCAGTAAAAATAGTTTTCAGTGCAGGCGTATCTTCAAAATTGACGTAGACTAATTTGCTATAAGCAGTACGTCCAAATTCCTGTAAGAGCCATGTTTTACCCACCTGACGAGCGCCTCGTAATATAAGCGGTTTATGGAATTTGTCTTCTTTCCATTGCATTAAATCGTTTATCAGTGTTCTGTACATATTTTCTTCCTGTTTATTTTGACGCAAAGATACACTATTTACGCGATAAAACAGTATCTTGAATACATTTTTATCAAGGAAAAAGCAATTAGTCGGATAATTGAAAATTGAGAATGTGGATGATTATTTTCTTCACACGTCATTGTGATGAGCAAAGCGAAGAAGCACCCGACGTAACAAGTGAGAACAGAGGCAGCTTGCTGACTATGCCGAACTGCAAGGAGAAATCCCGAAAGACAATCAACAGTTTAGACAATGGGAGAAGACAGTAATCGTCCGAATGGCATGAATGAAAATTTATTTTTAGTCATGGCGTCTTACATTTCATTATTTTTTTGTACCTTTGCACCCGGATGAGGTCATTTAGCCTCACGTACTGAATGAAAAGACAAAATAACAGACAATATTCACTTCTTCTTCTTATTTCGACAGGTAAAATCGCTTTTTTCCATCAATGGGGAATGGAAAATTCCGATTAAGTAAGCCATTACTTATTTTTACCTTTTTATCCTTTTTATTTTACATCCTTTAATTTTAATCTTATATTCTAAAAAATGAACAAATATTTTTTGCTCATAGTGTCGCTTTGTACGACATTATGTCCAGTGGGTACGTATGCCCAAGAAATAGTTCGACAAGTCATATCCATCGATGAAATGTTTGCACTTGCCGACCAAAACAGTAAATCGTTACGACCTTATATTACAGGTATAAGCGAAGCGCATGAAGTCGTAAATGTCGCTAGAAATGCCGTATTGCCGGAGATTGACGTTTCTTTTTCGCTCAGTTATTTGGGCGACGCTTATCTTATCGACAGGGATTTTTCCCACGGAGTAAATGCGCCGATACCTCACTTTGGGAATAATTTTTCCATAGAAGTATCACAGGTGATTTATGCTGGCGGCGCAATTTCCAACAGTATTGCCATCGCAGGACTACAGGAAGAAAATGCTCGGTCGAACTTGGATATGAACCGTAACAAAATTCGTTTTCTGCTCACCGGTTATTATCTTGATTTGTTTAAACAGCAAAATCTGCTTCAGGTCTACGAACAAAATACAGAACAAACTCGACAGGTTCTGAAAGATATTCGGGCGAAAGGTAACGAAGGTATTGTCTTGAAAAATGACATTACAAGGTATGAATTGTTGCTCTCTGATCTCGAACTTGCCTGTATCCGGATTCAAAACAGACTGACAATCCTCAATAACAACCTGACAACCATGCTGGGATTGCCAGACAATGTCAAAATAGAACCAGATACAAGTCTACTTTCACAGGTCTTTCAGATTGAACAGGAAAGCTACTGGACTTCTGTTGCCGACCAATATTCGCCGGAATTAAAACAACTGTCTTTGGCTGTGCAAATCAACCTGCATCAGGAGAAAATCATTAAATCCGAACGACTGCCGAAGATTGTTCTCTTTGCCGGAAATTATTTGAACGGACCTGTTACAACAGAAATTCCACCCATCAACAAAAATCTGAATTATTGGTATGCCGGTATCGGATTGAATTATAAATTGTCTTCTTTATATACAACCAATAAATCTTCCCATAAAATCCGGTTTACCATTCAACGTACCAAAGAACAATATGATGACGTCAGAGAACAAATCGAACTGTCGGTAAAAACAGACTTCATCAGGTATTTGGAAACCTATGAACAACTGATTACTCATCAAAAAAATGTTGAACTTGCCGGTCAAAATTATGACGTGGTCAGCAATCGTTACAAAAACGATATGGCGCTGATTACTGATATGCTCGATGCAGGCAACGCCAAACTGTCGGCAGAGGTACAATTAGCCAATGCTCAAATAAATATCATCTTCCATTATTACAAACTGCTTTATATTTCAGGAACTTTATAAAATCAAATTAATATGAACAAAAAGAAAATAAAAAAATTAACTTATAATATCGTTGTCGGATTATCGACAGTCGCCGGATTGACGTGGGTATGTTCTCGGTTTGTCCATTTGGGCAACGTGGAATATACCGACAATGCACAGGTAAAACAATTGATTGTCCCGATAAATACCCGCATACAGGGATTTGTTTCCAAAATCTGTTTTGACGAATATCAAACCGTACACAAAGGAGATACCTTAGCGATTATTGAGGATACGGAATTTCGTTTACGGGTAGCGCAGGCAAATGCCGATTATCAAAACGCTTTAGCCGGAAAAACGGCAATGGACATGACTGTTTCAACCACCCATAATAATTTATCTGTATCGGATGCGGGGATTGAAGAAATGAAGATTTTACTTCAGAATGCAGAGAAAGATTATCTGCGATATCAAAAATTGCTGGCAGAATCGGCTGTTACGCAACAACAATACGACGGAGTGAAAACAAATTACGATGCAATGAAAGCTAAATATACCATGTTGATGCGTCAAAAACGATCCACCACTCTTGTCAAAGCTGAACAGACACAACGTTTGGAGCAAACCGTATCCGTTATAAAATTGGCGGAAGCTGCTTTGGAATTAGCCGAACTGCATCTGTCTTATACAGTTATCCTTGCGCCTTGCAACGGAACAACAGGACGTAAAAACATGCAGGAAGGACAACTCGTCCAACCCGGACAAACCATAGTCGATCTGGTTGATGATAACGATAAATGGATTATCGCCAATTACAGGGAAACGCAAACGACAAATATCCGCGAAGGTCAAACGGTTAAGATAAAGGCGGATGCTGTTCCCGACGTTGTATTCAAAGGTTTTGTGAAATCCGTATCTCGTGCCACCGGCGCCAGTTTTTCGCTTCTTTCTCAGGATAATTCAGCCGGTAATTTTGTGAAAGTAGAACAACGTATTCCGGTGCATATCGAGTTCTCCAAAGACAACAAGTCCGAAGACATGAAACGCCTCAGATCGGGAATGAATGTGGAATGTACCGTAATCTATTGATAAAATGAACGAAACAGCATCTTTTTCCGTTCCTTCTTTTCGACGCTTCGTTCCTGAGAAACTGCGACCTTGGATCATTCTCTTCTTTGTGATCATCTTCCAGCTATCGGGAGGCGTTTATCTGGCTGCCGTCAGCGAAATGGTCGGTTCGCTGGACTTGAGGCATGAAGACGTCATGATGGCAGGCTATGCTTCCTTGACAGGTATGGCGCTGACATTTACCATTATGTTCAGATTGAAATTCCGATTTACCTTAACAACATCAATGCTCGTCTGTTGTATTGCTCTTATTCTTTGCAATTTAATCTGCATGCACACGCACAGTGTTCCTGTTTTGGTCGGAACATGTTTTGTGGCGGGTATCTTTCGGATGTGGGCAACATTCTCCTGTAATTCGACCATTCAATTGTGGATTACCCCCATACGAGATCTTTCCGTCTTCTTTTGTTTTGTCAATGTATTGGTGCAGGGATGTCTGCAATTTTCAGGATTGATAACTGTCTATACGGCATTTTTCTCGGCATGGGAATACATGCATCTGCTGATTATCGGCTTACTTGGTTTGATGGCGTCGGCGGTATGGATACTGTTTCGTCCGCACCATTTCTTACAGAAATTTCCTCTTTACGGGATTGACTGGCTTGGCGGCTTCCTCTGGGGATTGACCGTATTATCCCTTGTTTTTGTGTGCGTTTATGGCGAATATTACGATTGGTATGTATCGACTTATATTCGGATAGCCACAATCGTCTGCATTTTGACGCTTGGTTTGAACCTTTGGCGAGCTTCTTTTATTCGACATCCTTATATTGCGTTGAAAACATGGACTTTCAAAGTAGTTTATCTGACGTTTGCGGCTTATATTGTCATAGATATATTGCTTGCGCCTGCGCATGTTTTTGAACATGCTTATATGGAGAACCTGCTTGGGTATGACAATCTGAATGTCATTTCGTTCAATTGGATACTGTTTGCGGGTATTGTCGCAGGGTGTTTTTTTACATATCACGCTTTTGCCCTGCGCAAATGGCAATACAGGACAATGAATGTTATTGGCTTGTCTGCGATAATTGCTTACTTGATGCTTTTTTATTTCGGGATTGATTATGATGTACCGAAAACTGCATTGATGTTGCCTCTGTTTTTACGGGGATTCGGATATGTAATTATCGCTATCTGCTTTCTGACTCTTCTGACGCGAGTTCCTTTTATTCCTTTTTTTCCACAGTCGTTGTCAGTACAAGCCTTTGTCAGTGCGGTTATTGGTGGCGCTCTGGGAGATGCTGTCGTGGGACAAGTTTTGAAGACAGTCGTAAAACGTAATTCATTACTAATGGGCGTCAATATAGACCATGTCAATCCGCTGATTGGTCAGTTTTCGACAGTCGAACTTTATGCGGCAGTGCAACAACAGGCATTGATGGTGTCAATGAAAGAAGTCTACGGATGGTTGGTTCTTCTCGGCATTTTTTGTCTGCTGCTGATCTTGATAAATGAAAGTCATTTCCGTCCGAAAAATACGATAGAACCAACCTATAAAACCATTCGTAAGATGGTAATGAATCTGTATAAACGGACTTAATAAATTGAGAATTGAGAATGATGTCAGCGAAGATTATTGTCTTGAATTGTGATTGTTCTTCGGGCTTTCTTCTTCTTGTAAGACAGAGGCAACCATATTTGACTATGCCAATCAAATAAATCACAGTTCGAGACAATAATGAAGTGATTTTCAGTTTTTTGCAGTAATGTTTCACATGAAACATGGGTTATCTTCCCAGAAACACCAATAAAACGGCAATATCCGATGGAGAAACGCCACTAATTCTGGCAGCCTGTCCTATTGTGGCAGGTTTTATCTTACTTAATTTCTGTCGAGCTTCTGTCGAAAGAGACTGCAAAGAAAAATAATCGAATCCGGCAGACAGTTTTATGTTTTCCAAATCCATTATTTTTTGTGCGAAGTTCTTTTCCTTTTCAATGTAATTTTGGTATTTGATTAAAATTTCAGCTTCTTCCAACACGTCTGACTTGTATTTTTTCTTTTCGATATATTGTTGTATCTGTCCGACTTGTTGTAACAGTTCCTGTAAAGAAATTTGAGGACGAAGTAAAAGCTGGGTCAGTTTTATTCGTTGTGTAATTGTTGCGAGGTTTTTTTCTTCTAAAAAATGGTTGATTGTTTTTGGGTCGATGGTTTGCTTTTTTAAATAATCGACAAATTCTTCTATTTGATTTTTTTTTCGATTAAATGCGGCAAAACGGGTCTTGTCAATCAGTCCTGTTGCATATCCTGTGGGAGTGAGTCTTAAATCGGCATTATCCTGACGCAATAAAATTCTGTATTCGGCACGGGAAGTAAACATTCGATAAGGTTCGTCTACGCCTTTTAGTACCAGATCGTCTATCAATACTCCTATATAAGCCTGATCTCTTTTCAGGACAAACATTTCTTCTCCTTTCAGTTTTTTGCAGGCGTTTATGCCGGCTATCAGTCCTTGAGCGGCGGCTTCTTCATAACCTGTTGTTCCGTTGATTTGTCCGGCAAAAAATAAATTGGATATCAGCTTTGTTTCCAAACTGATTTTTAATTGTGTCGGATCGAAATAATCGTATTCTATGGCGTAACCGGGTTTGAGGATATGCGCTTTTTCAAATCCGGGAATAAGCTGTAATGCTTCTGTCTGTATTTCTTCGGGCAGAGAGGAAGAAAAACCGTTTAAATAAAATGAATATTCATTTTCCGTTTCCGGTTCTAAGAACAAATGATGTTGATTTTTATCGGGAAAACGTTCGATTTTATCTTCGACAGAAGGACAATATCGAGGACCAATTCCCTGTATTCTTTTTTGAAACAAAGGAGACTTTCCAAATCCTTTACGCAAAACAGCATGAACTTCCGGAGAAGTGTACGTTATCCAACAGCTCTTTTGTTTCAGTTTTGTTTTTATTTTTTTAAACGAGAAACCAACATGATTGTTTTCTCCTTTTTGTTCTTCTAATTTTGAAAAATCAATACTTCGTCCGTCAATTCTGACAGGCGTTCCTGTTTTTAATCGTGCGGAAGAAAATCCGAGTTCCTGTAATTTTTGTGTCAAATGCAGGGACGCCTGTTCGCCGATTCTTCCTCCTGAAAAATTAATTTCTCCTATATGGATTTTTCCATTGAGAAATGTTCCATTGGTAAGAATAACGGCTTTTGAGAAAATAGTTTTACCCGATTTTGTTTTAACGCCGATTACGGTTTTATTTTCCGTTATCAAATCAATAACGCTGTCTTCTCTAAGAAAAACATTGGGATTCGATTCCAGAATAGATCGCCATGTCAATGAAAACTGAATTTTATCGCATTGTGCGCGCGGGCTCCACATGGCAGGACCTTTTGAACGGTTAAGCATTCGGAATTGAATAGTTGTTTTATCCGCAACAATTCCGGTGTAGCCTCCCAGAGCGTCTATTTCTCGCACGATTTGTCCCTTTGCTATGCCTCCGATAGCAGGATTGCACGACATTTGAGCAATAGTATCTATATTCATTGTTATTAAAAGAGAAGAAAAACCTAAGTTTGCCGTTGCCATGACAGCTTCACATCCGGCGTGTCCGCCACCTACAACAATAATATCAAATTTCTGATTCATTTTGCTTTCAATATCGTGTTTCATGTGAAACATAGTTTTAATTTACTGTTTTATAATGTATTAGATGAATTTCTGCAAATAGTGTTCTTCTTTTTCTCTCATTTCCGCTGCTTCGTTTGTTGTTTTGTCTTTATACCCGCACAAATGCAGAACGCCATGAAGAATAACCCGCAATAATTCCCGACAACAGGATTGATTATACAATTTTGCATTGTCTTTTACGCGATCGATACTGATAAAAATATCTCCCGAAACACAGTCGTTTTCGGTATAATCGAATGTGATTACATCGGTAAAGTAAGACGCATTCAAGTATTTTGCATTGATCTCTGCCAGATATTCATCCGAACAGAAAATATACGAAATTGCTCCCGATGTTTTTCCTTCCTGTTCAATAATCGACAATAACCATTGACGGATCTTTTTTTTATGTGCAAGTCTGTACGAGACGTCTTCGTTATAAAAACATATAATTGCAGCAGAACTGTTCGACATTATTAAATTATATCTGTGAATTTTTGACGGATATTTGCGATTGAAGCAATGCCTCTGCCCGTTGATTTTGTCTGTTCTTGTCGCAGGAAAAAGGAACGTCGATTGTATAAGAAATTTGTGTTCCGTTTCTTGAAAATGTCGGATTTTGCGCCAGCATTTTTACTATACACAAACCGTTTTTTTCCTGTTGTTCCGGCGTTGTTTTCATTACAGATTCATAATCAAAACCTTCTCCCTCATCGCTGACAGAAAAACACAGTTTTGATTTTTTTAACTGAACTTCAATCACTACTTTTTTCGTCTTGTCGCATTTATTCCCATGAATGACAGCATTCTTTACACATTCATTCAATGGAACAGAAAGTATTCCCAAAAAATCTTCTTTTATTCCGAAGTGTTGCATTATCTGTTCTAAAAACACTTCCGTTTCTGACAATTTTGATAAATCCGAAGGTAAA
>JAISRU010000173.1 GCA_031273515.1 Bacteroidales bacterium
CTTACCCTGCTCGGAGGAGCGCGTCTTGAATATTTTCAGATATTTGAAGAGTTCGGACATTTACTTCAAGACAGTGCGGCAAGAAATTATGTGGATGCAAAACCTGTGTTCCGACTTGGTCTTAATTACGAGATTGTGCGGACTTTCACCTCTTTGCGGGCGTCTTTCGGACAAGGATATCGCTTCCCGACCATCGGCGAACGCTACATCACCACCAAAGTAGGGAATTATGGTTTTTACCCCAATCCCGACCTGAAAGCGGAAACAAGCTGGAATGTAGAAGTGGGAGTGCAGCAGATGTTCAGACTGCTTGGCATCGAAGGAATGATTGATGTAGCAGGATACTACCAACGCTATAATAACTATGTCGAGTTCTTTTTAGGTCCATGGCTGACGTCAGAAATGAATGTATTGAACCGCTATGGGTTTAAATTTTTCAACACAGGCGAAGCCCGTATTGCAGGCGTTGATTTGTCCATAGGGGGAAAAGCGAAAATGACCAGATACCTTGCTTATTCATTTTATTTCGCTTATACCTACAGCAATCCCAAGGTCTTGGATACAAATTATATCTTTACGGAAACTACTTCCAAAGCATACGATTATCTAAATACGTCTTCCGACGTCAGCGGACAAATTATGAAATACCGTCTGGAGCACGTGTTTAAGGTAGATTTAAATTTCACCTTCTTCGATTGTTTCTCATTTGGGGGATCGGCGCAATATTACAGTCTGATGAAAAATGTAGATCAATTCTTTTACTCCTTAGATCGTTTTTCTTCCATTGCTCCCCGCCATATAAGAAATGCAAAATCTCCATTTCCTTTTGACGGATTGGAAAATTACAGAAATACCCACACCAAAGGCAGTTGGGTATTTTCCTTAACTACGAGCTTTGAACTGAGGAATGTAAAACTGTCTTTGATTGTAAACAATTTATTCAACAAGGAATATTCTTTACGACCCATGTGTCCCGAAGCTCCGCGCCTTACAACATTGCAATTGATGTATAAATTTACGGAGGGAGAACCGTTCTTTCCCAAAAGAAAAAAAGACAGCTAATGAATGATTATAAACAGTAACCAAGTATAAATTGAAGTTTAACTAAATATTATTTCATCATGAAGAAAATTATTTTATTAGGAATGGGACTATGTATGATGGTCCATCTAAATGTACAAAGTCAAGCGTTTCCCGATGGCGGATTTGAAAATTGCTGGGATCATTTTCCCAACTCGACTCCGGGCAAAGCAGATTATTGGGATTTCCAAGAAAGCCATTTCCTTTCGACGTTAAATACATTACATGAATTGACTGGAGATGAAGGGGATGCGCCTTTAACGGCATATCGTCTTGAAGGAGCAGAAGCCTATGATGGAAATTACGCTGTAAAAGTAGTTTCCAACACAATGGCTTTTGGAGATTTAAATATTTTCTTACCCGGCGTAGCGGCAACGCTTTTCATTCAGTTTGAGGGTGAACTTGACTGTATTTTAGGAAAACCTTTTTCCTTTACTGTTCCACCTTCTGGCTTAAAAGGATGGTATAAATATACTCCTGTAAATGGTGATTCTGCGGCAATCGAAATCCGGTTAAAAAGAGGAGGAGTTGTAATAGGAAGTGGCAAACAGGTTGTTAAAGAAACTGTTGCTGATTGGAGTGAATTTACAGTCCCTGTTACGTATACTTCTACCGAAGCGCCCGACAGTGTGATTGTCATATTTGCATCAAGCGGTAACTATGATTTTACAAACCTTGGTACTTTAATGCAATGTAAAGGACAAATCGGGAGTGCTTTGTGCATAGACAACGTTGAATTTGAGTATCTTCCCATAGGCATAAACGAGGCGTCGCAACAGGAGATTAAATCAGACGTATATCCCAATCCTTCGGAGAAACAAATTACGGTTCGGATGGCAAAAGAAGTCAATGGAACGGTATTTGTGTATGATTATTTATCGCGTAAAACAGGAGAATATCCCATTTCAGGAACAGAAACAATCATTGATATTCAGGATTATGCAGCAGGTTCGTATGTAATCAATGTGGTAGAAAACGGACGGATAATCTCAAGCAGGCATTTTGTAAAACAATAAACAATCGACAACCTGTCGTCTGTATTTGATAATTCGGTTCACGTATGTGTCTGTACGGCATCCGATAAAAACAGTAATAAAAATTCTTAATTCATTTTTAAGCAAGGGGACGTTCGAGAGGACGTCCCCTTAATTTTTAAACAACAAAACCAATATCTTTACGTTCTGTTTCTACATGTGGCGATACAGTTTTATTTTCGGGATTTTATTAGGTTCGTTGTTTAAAACAGAAGCTGTCGGACAACAAATAGATTTTTATTGCACGCAGACAGATACGGCAGGAAATATCTCTTTTTCTTGGCAACCAACAGGAATACCTTCAGGTTATCAGTATGAATTATACAGTTCTCTGTCCCGAACAGCGCCGTTTACATTGGTAGCAACCCTTAGCAGCGCCCTGACCTCCTATACGGACGCAGGAGCGGGAGGCAATTTCTATCAGGTATTTTATGTCGTCAAAGCTGTTCCGATACCGCCTGCAACAGGTACGGAATACTGTTCGGATACCATAGGGAGTATCCGATTGATATTAAACAATCTGGGGACGGGCATCATCACTTTGGACTGGACGCATCCTTATGCTCCTCCTGCAGATACGTCGGGAGAATTTATCGTTTACCGTCAACGAAACGGCGGATGGACAACATGGGCAAAAACCAAAACGCTGACCTTCACCGATACCATTCATGTCTGTGGAGAAACGATCGCCTATGAAGTTCGCCTGTCCGACAATGCAGGATGTGATCACGTTTCGTCAAAGAAGGAAGACTTTTTGTCCGATCTTATTTCTCCTTCCACTCCTCAGTTAGACAGCGTAAGCATTAATCCTGCAACGGGAAAAACCGAATTGGGATGGAACCGCGGCGTCGATTCCGATATTGTCGGTTATATCGTCTATATTTTATCCAATGGAATATGGAAAATTGTAGATACCGTCATGGGTGCAACGAATACGCATTTTATCGATACCGTCAACAATGCCAATGACAGTGTTCGTCAGTACCGTATTGCGGCGATTGATACGTGTCGCAATTCCAGTCCGATGGGAGCTGTCCACAATACAATGCTGCTGAATGCGTCGACCACTAAATGCGACAGTATGGCGTCTTTGTCGTGGAACCCCTATAACGGAATGCCCGACAACGTAACAGGTTATCGTATCCTTGTGAGCGAAAATGGAGGCGTATTTCAGTTTGTCGATACCGTCCCTTTCGACAGGCAGACATATATTCATCAGGGACTCGATCCGATGAAAATATATATCTATTGTGTACAGGCATACAATTCCGTCAACGGTTATTCGGCGACGTCTTCCAAAAAAGAAGTGCGGTTTAATCGGACGGTTTCTTCCGGCAACGTATGGCTTCGCTATGTGAGCGTGGTGAATAATAAGGATATTGAAGTCGCCGTTTTTGTGGAAGATACCGTCGATTATCAAAACATTGTCTTGTTCAGAAGCGATAATAACGGCGTTACTTTTTCTCAGACAGACGCAAAAGCGAAAACAGCAGGCGTCGAGAATTATTTTTTTACGGATGATAATGTCGATGTTCAAGCCCACACCTATCTGTACACGGCTGCCATTACGGATGAATGCGACCACGTTTTTGTCTATTCCGATACCGCAAATAACATTGTCTTGCAGCCTGATGGATCGATAGTCGATCAAATTGCCATAGCATGGGAACCATACGACGGTTTCGACCAACGCTTGGACAGCTATGACGTATTGCGAAAAACACAAACGGATACCGTCTTCCGACTTGCAGACAATGTGTCGGCTTCACAATTAAATTATTCGGAAAATGTATGGAGTATTGCAAGCGAAGGAGGTCGATTTTATTATCAGGTGTCCGCCAACGAAGATAACACCAATCAATATGGATTTCAGGACAAAAGCTATTCCAATGTTGTAGAAATAACAAAGTCGCCATTGACTTTTATTCCGAATATATTTGCTCCGAACAGTCCGATAGCAGCAAATCGTATCTTCAAGCCTGTCCATTCATACGTGGACGCCAACGAATACCTCTTTAGCATTTTCGATCGATGGGGGAATTTAGTCTTCAGAACCAATGACATTCAGGCTGGATGGGATGGAACTGTTCAAGGAAAGTCCGCCATGACAGGAGTCTATGTCTATTCTATTACCTACCGCATCGACAAAAAAAATATATTCGTCACACAAGGCTACGTTACCCTGATATGGTAAACTTACTTAATTGAGAATTGCCTGCGGACGAGGATTGTCTTCCCTCTTTGTCCTCTTCCCGCAGGGATGCAAAACAAGGAACTTTACAGCGGTTACATCTGCACACGTGTGCGGCTAAATCTGCACACGTGAGAAAATTTATCCGGACACGTGAGAAAATTTAACGGAACACGTGAGAAAATTTAGCTGCGCACGTGAGAAAATTTATTTGCATCAGGGAGAAAATTCAGTCAAACAAGCGAGGGAAAATGATTACTGATAATGTGATAGTTACAAGAACACGAATATAGGACAGCAATGCTTGTCCCATTAGGCACAAAATGTTGGTAGAAAATGGAATGTCAAACACCCGCGCCGTCCCGTCAGGGACGGAATGTGGGCATAAAACAAATGGATATTGAGCCTGCCGAAATAATGTCAAAACAAAAAACAGGATATGGTTGCACAACACATTGAATTTCAGAAGTCGTCACATTCCGTCCCTAACGGGATGAGCGACAATGTAGAGACGCAATGCATTGCGTCTCTACGATAATCAAGTCCATCAGTTAATCAGACGAATATTGAGCGTAGCCGAAATATAAATCACAGTTCAGACAGAAGCGTAAGCAGGCAATTCTCAATTTTTCAATTCTTTTGACTATCTTTGCAGACATTATTAAAATCAATAATTCAATGAGGAACACCCTTGCTTTGGTCGGG
>JAISRU010000289.1 GCA_031273515.1 Bacteroidales bacterium
CTCGAAGGATTTTCTATCAATGGCAACGCAGCGAAGAGTTCAAACGATGATCTGTTGAAATGGTTGCGTAAGATTGGGATCATCAAATAATACAATTTATAGCAACAAACATGAACAAAAAGGAAACCATAACGGTTGGATGCGTATAGGACTTTGGGAGCAAATCCATAAATCCCATTTCAAAGGGGTCGAAATCGATCCCTTTGAAATGGCTGCGAACAATTGAAATCGTCAAATAACAACATCAAACAACAACAACAAATAACAATACTATGTTACGGAAAATAAGAATAATAATGGCTTCTTTTGCCTTTGTACTGATCACACTGCTTTTCCTCGACTTTACAGGGACGCTTCATGCATGGTTCGGCTGGATAGCAAAAATACAGTTGATTTCCGCAGTGCTCGCCCTGAATACCGGAGTGATAACAGCACTTGTGCTTCTCACTTTGCTTTTCGGACGAATTTACTGTTCCGTCATTTGTCCGCTCGGCGTATTTCAGGACGTCGTTTCATGGTTTGCGGGGAAACGTCGGAAAAATCGGTTTCGTTATTCGTCCGCTCTTTTGTGGCTGCGATACGGCGTGTTGACGGTGTTTCTGCTTGCGTTGATCTTCGGGATCAGTTCGGTATTCACCCTGCTTGAACCCTACAGCGCTTACGGACGTATCGCAGGAAATCTGTTTGCACCCGTGTACCAATTGGGGAACAATCTGCTTGCTTCTTTTGCCGAAAGAATTGACAGTTATGCTTTTTATTCCGTAGACGTCTGGCTTAAAAGCGGACTTACCTTTATTATTGCCGTCGGCACATTGATTGTCGTTGCCGTCTTGTCATGGCGTGGAGGACGTACCTATTGTAATACGATTTGTCCGGTGGGTAGCGTGTTGGGATTTCTGTCGAAATATTCCCTTTTCAGACCTGCGATTGATGAAACCAAATGCAACGAATGCGGATTATGCGCGAGAAATTGCAAATCGTCCTGTATCGACGCCAAAGCACATAAAATTGATTACAGTCGTTGCGTAAGCTGCATGGACTGTATAGACAAATGCAGACAAAATGCCATGACCTGTTCCCTGCGACCTCTGACGTCCACCAAACAGCCGGCGACTGTGTCTGGAACGGTAGATGCAACGACTGAAAACGGGAGGTCGCGCCGCAGATTTCTTTCACTGACCGCCCTGTTTGCTGTTGGCGCAGCGCTCAAAGCGCAAAACAAGATTGCCGACGGCGGATTAGCAGTTATTGAAGACAAGAAAATACCTGTTCGCAAAACGCCGGTAGTTCCTGCGGGAACGCAAAGTCTGCGGAACATGTCGCGACATTGCACTGCGTGTCAGCTTTGTGTATCAGTATGTCCCAATCAGGTATTGCGACCGTCGTCAGATTTGAGTCGGTTTATGCAGCCGGAAATGTCGTTCGAGCGAGGTTATTGTCGTCCCGAATGCGTGAAATGTACAGAGGTATGTCCTCCGAATGCCATAAAGAGGATAACGACAGCCGACAAATCGGCAATACAGATTGGACGGGCAGTGTGGATAAAAGAAAACTGCGTGGTAAATACCGACGATGTTACCTGTACAAACTGTGCACGTCATTGTCCAACGGGAGCGATAACCTTGGTACCGCGTAATCCTGAAACAAGTAACTCTCTGAAAATACCGACTATCGACAACGAAAGATGTATCGGCTGCGGAGCTTGTGAAAATCTTTGTCCGGCACGACCTTTCAGCGCTGTTTACGTCGAAGGAAATATAATACATCATACAATCTAACCGATAATAGAAATAAGTATGGAGCGGAAAAATAAGAAAACAATAAGTCGCAGGGATTTTCTCAAGATAATGGGAGCAGGAGCAACTGTAACTGCGGCAGGACTTGCCGGATGTAGTCCGAAGAACAGCATTTCGGACAGTGTTTCGAACAACGGCAGACAATTGGGAGAAGTTCCCACCGATAAAATGACGTACCGAATTACCCCGAATACGGGCGATAAGGTTTCGTTGCTTGGTTACGGTTGCATGCGCTGGCCTCTGAAACAAAAGTCAGACGGCAGCGACGAGGAAGTAGTAGATCAGGAAGCGGTAAACGATTTGGTAGATTATGCCATTGCACACGGCGTAAACTATTTTGACACGGCGCCGCCATACGTCAGGGGACTTTCGGAAGCAGCGACCGGCATTGCATTGAGTCGTCATCCTCGCGACAAATATTTTATTGCCACGAAGATGTCCAATCAGCGTTTGACGGATCAGGGTTTATCGGGAGAGCCGTTATACAAGGCTTCTGTTGCCATGTATCGTAATTCGCTTGAGTTGTTGAAAACCGACTATCTTGATTACTATCTGCTGCATAGTATTGGCGGAGGCGAGGGCGACGGCACTCCTCTTTTAAGGACTCGTTTTTTCGACAGTGGAGTTTTGGATTTCATGCTCAAGGAGCGGGAAGCAGGACGGATACGCAATTTGGGTTTTTCGTTTCATGGCAACGTAAAAGCGTATGATTATCTCTTGCAGACCGACATAAAATGGGATTTTGTACAGATCCAGTTGAATTATATCGATTGGCAACATGCTTCGGGATGGAACGTCAATGCCGAATATTTGTATGGTGAACTTGACAAGCGGGGTATTCCGGCTATTATCATGGAGCCGTTGCTTGGCGGACGTTTATCACGGATACCGATACATGCGATGGAGATACTGAAAAGGGATCGTCCAGAAGACAGTGCGGCGGCATGGGCATTTCGTTACGCGGGAACCCCCGGAAAAGTGCTTACGGTGTTGAGCGGCATGGTCTACATGGAACATTTGCAGGAAGACATTATCACATATTCTCCGCTCAAGCCGCTCAACGAGGCAGAATACGCATCCTTAGAGCAAGTAACGGAGATCATGCTGAATGCGGAATTTGTACAGTGTACGACCTGTCAGTATTGCATGCCATGTCCATACGGATTGGATATTCCTGAAATTTTCGCACATTACAATCGATGTGTGAGCGAAGGGAACCGGGCGAACAGTTCGGGAGATGAAAATTATCGCAAGGCGCGTCGTGCATTTCTGATAGGTTATGATCGCAGAGTCCCCAGACTTCGACAGGCAAATCACTGTATCGGATGCGATCGCTGTAAGCCTAATTGTCCTCAGCGCATTGATATCCCTGAAGAGATGCAGAAAATCGACAGATTTGTCGAACAACTCAAACAAGGAGCAGCGTTCTAATGGTGGACAAGTGGACATTTGTCTTGAACTGTGATTTATCTGATTTACTTGATGAACATGATTATTTTTTCCTCACCCCTGCCCCTATCCAAAGTTGGAAAGGGGGGGGATAAAAAATCTGTTTAATCTTCTGTCATCTTTCCACACAAATAACGGTAGAACCTCCTCGAAAGTGTCCCCAAGACCTTCCTGAACATTTCAGAACATTCTGGAAACGTCCACAAGACCTTAGGTTAAAATGGAATAATCTCTCCGAGTTCGTTGTCCGTAAAGGTTCCTGTTTCGTCGTCGGCGATGGATGGAGGAATTTCGGGCGGATGCTGCGTTTCCTGCGACGCCGTATCTATTTTCCATGCACGGACGTCGGTATACCATTTCCCGTTATATTCTCTCGATTCAATGTTGATCCCTGCCGTAATTACGCTTCCAACAGGATGTTGCTTCTCTAATGTATCCGATTTGTCGCCCCATACGCTTATGCAGACTTTACGCGGATATTGTTCCATTGTTTCTATGATAAAGTCTCTTTTCGACCATGCTCCGTTTTTGCTCACGCCTGTCTGCTGAGGCATGATTTGCTGAATTTTTCCTGTAATTTCTAAAGCCATTTTTATTTATTTTACGTTTATACTATTCTATGTTAAATTATATGATGAATACTGAAACAAATTTCGTTGAATATTCCTGATTACTATTTGATTAATTTTCTTGTCCATGTATTTTTTCCGTCGCACAGGCGGACAACATAACATCCTGCCGCAAGATTTTCCATATTAAGCGTATTCACTCCTGTGTAAACGGTCTGCTTCTGCAATTGCCGCCCCGACAAATCGTACAGTTCCAATGTAATAACAGTCCGGCTGTCTGCCTGAACAGAAATATAGACCTTGTCGATAACGGGATTGGGGAAAAGATGAAACCGAACTTTATCTGTTTCAAAAGCGGCTGTTCCTGTTGTTTCCAACGATTTAGATACAGCGCTGTAGGCGTCTATTTTGCCATGTCCGAAACGAATTGAGCCATGTTGTTGTGTATATTGATCGGAATAAGCCGTTTGAGCAATTATTCTTTTGACTTCCGTCGGCGTTAATGCAGGATTAGCCTGAAGCATCAGCGCAACCACTCCCGCTACAAAAGGAGAAGACATCGAAGTGCCTGACAACGAAACAAACCGATAGGTTCTTCCCTCAAATTGAACAACCTGAGATACACTTCCCGGATTGTGATTGGTGAAAGAAGATACGGCTGCGGTTACACTACTGCCGGGAGCGGAAATATCGGGTTTATTCCGATTGTCTATCGTGCTGCCGTAGCTTGAAAAAGTGGCTATCTCTCCTCCGAGAATACTGCCCTGAGGGATCGTATATTTTGCTCTGTGCGCGGCAACACTGATAACGCATTCGATATGACCAGGCGCTCCTATGCCATAAGACGCATCTCCTGCCGACCAGCCGCTTATTCCTCCCGATGAAAACACTGCTCCCCAATTACCTGCGCCATTAGTTAATTCTGCCACATTCCACGCATGAAAATCAGTACTGTCGGAGGTAACGCACAAGCCGATTTTGTAAGGGCTGTTGCCAACGGAGGACTTTATTCTTAACCTCGCCTGAGGACGATTGTTGTAGTGATTGGATTGTTCGATGAATATATTGTAATAAATCGTATCCGATCCTGTTGTAACAAGAAAAGTATCAATGGAAGCGTTGCCGTCAGCGGTATGATAATAAGGCGAAACGGCTACAGGCTGAGAGGGATCGGTGAACGCCAAAAAAGAAAATGCAAAAGAAGT
>JAISRU010000292.1 GCA_031273515.1 Bacteroidales bacterium
GAAACCTCCTCAGATCGTCGAGCCTTTTGAGCAGATCTTTAATTTGATCGTTATTTATCATGTCTTTATATTATTAACTCTGTTTTTTGGAATGTACAATTTGCTCCTGCGAGGAGACATAGTTCTTTATTTCTTCTTTGATTAAGTCGGGTTCGTATCCTTTTGCAAACAGAAATCGATACAGTTTGACGCAGGTTCCTGGGTTCATCACTCTGCTATAAGCCCATTTTACAATACAATTCCGCATCACCTCCAGATATTCTTCTTGCGTAAAGCTATTGATGAAGTGTTCTATTAATTCAGGATCGACTCCTTTTTGCATCAGTTCATATCTTATTTTTCGTTTTCCCCATTGTTTGTAGCCTAATTTACTTTTGACGTAAATCTTTGTAAAGCGATAGTCGTCGATATAATTTTCTGCTTTAAGTTCATCTATTATTTTATTTTCTTCTTTTTCAGGGAATTGATATTGTTGCATTCTGTGTCTCACTTCCCATTCGGAACGGTCTTGGAAAGCGCAATATCTTTTGATCTTTTCGATTGCCTGGACAGATATAATATTTTTTTGTTGCATGGTCGGTTCAATTTAATAATCAGGATAACAAAGGTAAATTATTCATCAAAGAAAGCGCTGTCGTCTTCCGGATAATAATATTCGTTGATTGATTTCTCGCGTGAGAACATAAAATAAATCACTTCTGCTTCGGTGCATATTTCATTGTTGGAATTAAACAGTTCCACATCAATATAGCAGAGGTTTCGTTTTATTGTTTTTATTTTTCCTCGAAACAGTAATTCTCCCTGCGTGGAAGGAGCGGGTTTACGGTAACGGATATTCATGCGGGATGTTACGCCTGCGCAACGAGCTTTGACATACAATGTCCATCCTGCGATTTCGTCTATCAGCGTGGACAGGATTCCGCCATGCACTATATTCGGATAGCCTTCGTGATTTGGGGTTGGATTCCACTAACTTTGTACATAGTCGCCGTTTTCGTAAAAATGCAGATGCAGACCAATCTCATTATGAGGCGAACATCCGAAACAATGGTATTTAGTGTGAGCAAAGATGTTATTGACAGGTCGTTTCATGTTGGTGTTGGTTTACGATAAAAGTTTTTTAACAATGTCTGCTATTAATTTATTGTCTGCTTTACCCGACAGCGCTTTACCTGCAAGACCCATCAATTTTCCCATTCCTTTTATATCGGTAATGTTTTCCTGTTCGATGAGTTGTTTCAGGACGATAGTAATAGCTTCTTCCGAAAGTTGTTCAGGCAAATAGCGGGCGATAACGTCTGCCTGAAAAAGTTCTTCCTGATAGAGGTCGTCTCTATTTTGACTTTTATACATTTGGGCAGATTCTTTGCGTTGTTTCACCAATTTTTGCAGGAGTTTCAATTCGGTTTCTTCGGTGATCGCATCTGCATTAGCGTCTGTTTTAAGCAGGAGCAGAGCTGATTTCACGGCGCGTAAAGCATTCAGTTCTTCTTTGTTTTTTGCCAGCATGGCAGTTTTAATGTCTTGATTTATTTTTTCTTCCAGATTCATTTCTATTCATTTTTTTGAGCTGCAAAATTACACAAAATAATTGAGAATTTTTCAGTCATACCATTCGGAGGGTGCATTTCAAATTGTTGCAAGCGTAAAAAATCCCGCAGGGATGGAATTTTATTAACCGTAGCCACAATTCTGTCCCGTTAGGGACAAAATGTTGGTAGAACAAAAACCTCATTTCCACCTAATTTTTCCAACAAAACCACCTTCTATGTAACCAAAATGCAGAATGCTGTTTTTAAGCTGTTTAGCAATTCATTGTTTGATGACTTAGCCTAACCCAAACCTGTTACTTTCGGGCGGGCGGGAACGCTTTCTTTGACGACTCAGTAGCCATGGAATATCAGATAGCCCCCCAACCTCATTACCTCATTAAAAATGCAGTACATGAAAGTAACATACAATAATTTAGGCACGTATTTTATTTTTACGACTTTTTTTTCTTTTCCACACAAATAACGGTAGAACCTAACCCGGACAAGCCGGAACCAAAAAGGTATTTGAATAGTATAGTAAAAATAACATAGTGGTACTCAACCTCTTTACTTCTTCTTACTTTTTTCCTGCAGCTGAAAAAAGTAAGCAAAAAAAGCCGCTCGCTGTACCTGTCTTGGCTAATGCGAGATGTATTTCAGCAACAAAGTTGCTGAAATCTTGCTTTGAATGCTCTCTTAATCCCTTATTCAACAAGACGAAAACAAAAAGATAATAGAATATTCTGCCAAAAATTACATCAATTTCAAACATAAGGTACTAACGCAGGTAAAAGCAGTACTGCTTTTACCTGAAAGATATACTGCTTTTACTCAAAACCAGTACTGCTTTTACCCAAAAGCTGTACTGCTTTTCATGTGTTTATCATTTTATTTATATTCAATCTATTACACAATGCGATATAATTATCCTTTTGTGTGTCTAAATTTATCTTTTAGTTATGGGTATTTAATTTCTTTGCAAATAAAAAAAAGACTGCCCGTTTTAGAGCAGTCTATCTATGATTATTTCTGTTTGATTTATCGGATTACCGTTATTTCTCCGACAAACTCATAAGCCTGACCTGTAAAATCATACACAATAATTCGATAGCTGTACATCGAATTGGGCTCAACGAATTTTCCTTTTACCGTTCCATCCCAGACAGCTTCGGTATCAGTCGTATAAAAAATTCTTTCTCCCCAGCGGTCAAAGACAGACAATTGATAACCTCCCTTTGCATATTCGGACATGATGGGTTTCCATGTATCGTTGATACTGTCGCCATTGGGCGTGAATGTATTCGGAACGAAAACATTTAACTCATCGTATATATGGATCATTTTCGATAACGTGTCCGTACAGGCATTTGTATCCGTTACTTTCAATACAATGCTGTAATCTCCTGATATATCATAGGTATAATAGACGATTTTTCCTGATTGTCTGTTATTGTCGCCCATATCCCAATCCCATTTGTTTACGCTTCCTTTTGAAATATCTGTCAGCGTAACTCTGGCATTGGTAGCTACATTGTAGGAATTTGCTTCAAAATTGGCAATCGGTCCGTCCACATGTTCTATCACGATGCTTTGTTCGGCGAAACATAATGTATCGCTGATTCTTACTTTGTATGTTCCTGCTTTGAGTCTTGTTAAGACGGAAGTTGTGTCGGCGCGTCCTTCCCAGACATACTTAATCGTATGAGGAAATTGGCTGTTCATTGTAATCGAGATACTTCCATCTTCTCTGTGACAGGTTTCAGGTGTTTTTTCTATCGTGATTTCCGGCATGGGATAGGCTTCTACGACTATTGTTGTATCTGTTTGACATCCATTAGCGTCTGTCATTGCGACTTTATATTCCCCCGGCGCAAGGTAACTAATTGCATTGGAAGTATCTCCGGGTCTGCCGGGCGTCCATGTGAGCTTTACCGGCTGATAAGCGTCTATGGGACGAATGCGAATAGCGCCATTGGTATCTCCGCATTTAGCCCATTCATTCAGATCCACTGCTATGCGGGGGATCGGCAATGCTGTTACTGCGATGGTGTCTTCGGCAAAACACTTGTTTGCATCCGTAACTTTTACAATATAGTTTTCAGCGCTTAAATTTGAAACACTGTCTGACAAGGCTATTTGCTGTCCATCTTTCTGTTTGAGTATTTCATAATTATAAGGCGGAGTTCCTCCTGTGGTTTTAATCTTCAACCTTCCATTGTCAGATCCGCATGTGGTAGGATATTGTGTTCCTGAAATCTCTAACAGAAAAGGTTCTTTGATTGTAATTTCTCCATGCAGTTCACATCCGATAGCGTCTATAGCTCCAAAGATATAAGTACCTGCCTTCAGATTGGTATAAGCTCCCGACTTCGTATTACCGGGTCTGGTAGTATCTTCATCAGGGAATTGCCAATAAGCTGATTGATAGGGTGGGACTCCTCCTGTTATCGCTCCATGACTGAAAGCGCCGTCGGAATATCCAAAACAGCTAACATCTTTTATGTTCAGATTTTCTAATTGAGGTTGAAGTGTTGTTACAAGATGCGTATCTCTTGCAATACAGCCTTTAATATCTGTTGCTTCAACCCTGTATTCTCCCGGACCTGATATAAGCAAGGTATCGGCTGTACTTGTCTGTATATTGCCGCTTGTATCTTCCCACGACCATCGATAATTTACAAATTCCGATACAACTGTCGTCGCTCTGAGTACCTTTTGATCTCCTGCGCACATTTGCTCAACGCCTTCTATCTTGATTTTAGGAGATGGGTAAATGGTGATATGCATATCTTCCAATGCTGCCGACGTATCGATACAATTATTTTCTGCGGTTACGGTCAAACGAACCAAATATTGAGTGGGAACATCGGGGTCGGGAAAAGTATAGGTGAATAAAGAATCGGAAGATACCGCATTTGTACCTGCTATTTCCCATAAAATAGACGCTTTGGTACTGTTTATTACGGTAGACAAATCCACAAAAGTAACAGTACGGTTACAGGTATCATACCAGCTTTTGTAGTCATGATCGGGGAAATTCACTTCTCCTTTTTCATCCATTACGCCAAACATAAAATCGGCGTCGATATCTGTTCTGGCGATAACAGTCCGCAATGTTGAGGTACAACCCAATTCAGAGCGTACTTCACAAGTGAATATTTCTTCATCCTGAGGATCGGGACACACATACGTCTGATAGGCTCTTCCGCTTCCTTCGTAGACCCAGCCCGGTTGCGAGCTTCGCGTCCATTTATACCATACAAAACCTTCGGGAGCGCGCAGACGGGCAGCTGTCTGTCCTTCACAGAACTGCAAATCGATTTTCATCGGACGACATTCGCCTACCAAATAGGCATATCCGAAATGACCGGATAAGGTACAGTCCCGCGTTTCGTAATAGATTTTGATTGTTTGTCCTATTAGAGTTTCCAGACTAAATCCGACGGTAGTCCATGTACGAGCCTGTACTGTACCGTCGCAGACTAATCCTGTCAGTCCTGCGCCGGCTATAAAATTGACGCTACCGCAAGGAATATCCAATACTCTTCCCAATGAATCTTTTAGCGTCATTGTAAACTGAGGTTGCTCATACGGAGCATGACTTGGATCTTCCATAATCCATGCAAAATGCAATATCAGCAATGAATTGGTACTGTCCACCGACATCGTATATTCTATTGCTTCCATTTCAGAACCTGTATTGTCATTGCCCAATCTTATGGAATAGGCAAATCCTGTGGGGACTTTAGGAATGACGATACATCGTTCATCCATCAATTGGTTTGCCAGTGTAAGTGCAGCTGCATCCATGATAGTATGTCGTCCTCCCATAGGCGGACTTGGATTGATATTGCTTCCGTTGCTACACGATCCTGCATAACATTCCCAATTGGTGAAATTCGCATAAGTGAAGTTTAAATTAGGACATGTAAGTTGTCCATAAGCAATTGATGGTATAAATATACCTGAAAAATAAATAATTAATTTTACTGAAGTTTTCATACTGTTTTGTTTTTGTTTTTTAACAAATATTTTAATCTCTTTCTATATGATACCAAAAACATCTGTTTTGTTGCCTGCGATTTGAATTATTTTTCATTTGACATGCAATATTTTCATTGAATGACAATACAAAGCACTATAAAACAATAGATTATAATTTATCATTATTTTTTATTACAATAAGTTAATAAAAGTGAATATTCAATTTGTCTTGAACTGTGATTATTGGTGGACGAGTAGACAAGTAAACGAGTAGACGAGAGCGCAAAGCGACGAATATTGTTTCCCTGCCTTCCGCTTTTGTCTGAACTCTGATTGGCGTTGCCTTTCTCCTTCTTGCTCGGCATAGTCAAACAAGTTTGCATCTGCTCTCGCTTCGTGCGTCAATTTATCTGATTAACTGATTGACATGATTATTTAATTGACAATTGACAATTGATAATTGATAATTTATCATTAATCATTTATTTAATCCTGCTAATCCTTAAATCCTGTAAATCCTGATTCAGACAAAAGGAGAAGACAATAATCTTCGCTTGCGCCATTTTCAATTTTCAATTCGGCATGACTTCAAAACCATTTTTTCTTTATTTTTTTACGACGAAACGGCTTCAAACAAATTTAATCCGTGTTTTCTCGCGACGAAAAACATTCAACGTAATTTGATTTGTGTTTTTTCGTTACGAAAAAAGCTGAACCGAATTTGATCCATGTCTTTTCGTCACGAAAAAAGCTGAACCACATTTGATTCATGTTTTTTCGTCGCGAAAAAAGCTGAACCGAATTTGATTCATGTCTTTTCGTCACGAAAAAAGCTAAACCGAATTTGATCCATGTTTTTTCGTGACGAAAAAAGCTGAACCACATTTGATCCATGTCTTTTCGTCACGAAAAAAGCTGAACCGAATTTGATCCATGTCTTTTCGTCACGAAAAAACACAATTTTTTTTTGACTCAAATTTTTCCGTGGCAAAACCTGCTTCTTTCTGTTTAAACATTAGGGTTTTGCGACGAAACGGATTGCGGAAATTTTATGCCTTGTAGCATATTCTGTTTTTAGGTGGATATTGTATTAAAAAATTTAGTATCTTTGCAGCAATTTTAAAACAGCAAATGTATGAATACGAAAATTGATGGATACAAATCTCTGCTTGCGCACATAACGGTTGCGCAAAATGTGCAGTTCCACAAGGATGTGGCGGGTCAAATCGAACCTCTTGCCATAAAGGTGAGCGGACTTGCATCCTCTTTTGAGGCATATAAAACGGATTCCGCCGTGTTGGATGCGGAATTGGATCGGAGAAACAAGTCCATAGAAACGGACGAACTGGTTGCAAAAGACAACAGGCGCGACGCTACCACAATGGAAATTATCAGTCGCACCGATTATCATTTCAAATTTCCACAGAACGATGCGGAAAAAGAAGCGGCTCGCATATTGAAATTTATCGCGGACAAATATAAAGATGCGCCGCACAAGGATTATCAGGCGGAAACGAGCTATGTCCGCAATATGGTAGCCGAATTGCGTAAAAATGCCGACTCTCTGGAATTGTTCGGACTGACCTCGCTTACGGACAGGCTCGACAAGGAAAATACGGAGTTTGAAACGCTCTATCTTACTCGCACCACCGCAAAAGAGGCGAAACGTGAACGAGGCACGCTGACGGAACTTTCAGCAAAGACCAACAACTCATTCGACATTCTGTGTCAAATCATCAACGGTCTGTCGCTGATGCCGTTTGATATAGACACGCAAGCGAATCTTGAGAAGATTGTCAGCATTATCAACGGTCAGATTCACCAGTATACGGTTGCGTATAATCGTCATGCGGGTGTCGTTGCCTCAAAAAAGAAAGGGGAAGAAGAGACGGCAGAAGAAACACCGGATAGTGGAGAATGATTTAAAGGTACTGAAATGGAAATAGTATAATGTCCTCCAAAATATGGCAGAACTTAACAAAATAGCATTTAGTTACAACAATCATCACCGAAAAGGAATGAGTGTTGTAAGCAGTTTGACAAATTTCTTCGGGCAGATAATGAGCAACGGAAAAAATGTGATTTTGCAAATTCTATAAGAATAAGTTGATATGAACAAAAAAGTGATAGGAATAATTGGTCGTGCAGATGTTTTAATGTTCGATTTAGATGGTGTTTTGGTTGCTACTAATTATGCCAATTTCTTGTCGTATTTAAAAGCTATTCAACAACTAATACAATCAGACATAGATTTAACTTATGAATCTAACAAAAGGTTTACTCGTGAAACACTCAAAAGAGTTATTCCTACAATTAGTAAAAATAAATTTGAAGAAATTATTGAATTGAAAAATAAATTCTACATTGAATATTTAAATGAAACCAAATTGAATTATTCAGTTGTGAAAATACTAAACGAATATTCAAATACAAAGAAAATGGTATTAGTTACTAATAGCCACAAAGAAAGAGCTATTGTAACTTTAGAATATCATGGAGTGATGGATAAATTTAACCACAGGTTTTATAGACAAGACACACAATGTAGTAACAAATACGAATATGCACTGTCATTTTTGCAGATACCACCTGCCAGTATGGTCATTTTTGAAAATGAAAACTCTGAAATTGATTCTGCAATCCTTGCAGGTATTCCTGAAAACAATATAATCAGTATTGAATTTATCACTTTAAAAAATAATAATTATGTACACATTTACAATTTCCCCCAATAAGTATTTGAGTCAAAATATTCAGGCGTTCTATCACACAGATTATGTTGGATATAGACAGGACGGTAATCCTGATTATATCAACACACTAAAAAACACTTTTGGCTCAGAAGGGACAGTTAATCTGCAAAATGCAGCTAATACATTAAGGTCGG
>JAISRU010000004.1 GCA_031273515.1 Bacteroidales bacterium
CCTTTTTTCAGGAAAAGACAACCGACTCCCTTGGGTCCATGTATCTTGTGACTGTTGAGCGTCATCAGGGAAATATGCTGTCCGACTACATCTATCGGAATTTTCCCGAACGATTGACAAGCGTCGGTATGAAAAGGAATATTTTTTTCTTTGCACAGTCTGCCTGCTTCTGCTATGGGCTGAATTGTCCCGATTTCGTTGTTGGCATGCATGACGGAAACAAGGATCGTTTGCGGATTGATCAATGCTTGAAGTTTGTTTAAATCGACAAATCCGTTTTCGTCTACAGACAGATACGAAACATAAAATCCTTGTGTTTCGAGCCAGTGACAAGTATTCAGCATACAATCGTGTTCGATCGACGACACGATAATATGTTTACCTTTATCTTTGTTGGCGAAAGCGACGCCTTTTAAGGCGAAGTTATTGGCTTCTGTTCCGCCGGAAGTAAAAATAATTTCTTCGCTTTCGGCATTGATAAAACCGGCAAGTTTGCTGCGCAGATTGTTCAAGACTTCTTTTGCTTCCGTTCCGCAGCTGTGCAGACTTGAAGGATTGCCGAAATATTTGCTTTCACACAAATGCATGGCATCCAGCGCTCGACTGTCTGTTTGCGTGGTGGAAGCATTATCTAAATAGACCCTTTTATTCTCCGACATAAAACAATTCGTTTTCCATAGTCCGCAATACGCCGAAGTGATTTTTTGCGCCGATTTCTTTTTTCCCAACGCAAATGGTACAGGTTCCGACGGGAGGATTTCCTTTTAAGAACATGGGTTGTTCGATATCGTTCGACCTGATGATGTCGCGGACAATGGGGTCAATTCCGATACCATACAAGGCATTGCTTTCCACGACGGTAATCTCTTTGGCGGCTTCCAATATTCTGTAGCGAAACACTTCCCGTTCCGCCTGAGATACCAGATCGATTTTTGTGATTACACAGATGTCTGCTAATGTCAGCATGGGACCGATTTTTCGCGGAAGGTTCATGCCGCTGGTAGCTTCCAGAACGACAAGTCCCAGAGAATTTTCGATATACGGAGAACATCGCAGACATAAACCTGCTGTTTCCACAATCAGGTATTCGGCTTTTTGTTCTTCAGCCCATTCCACTACTTCGTCCAGCACCACGACATTGCAATGGTCGGGACAGAGTTCTCCGGAATATATTTTCTTGGTTGGAATATTAAATTCCGAACGCAACTGTTCATCTTCGTCGGCAAACAGGACGTCGATTTTCAGATAGGAAGGTTTTAGCTCTTTGGCAAGGAGTCTGCGAATAACCTGTTTGATTACAGTTGTTTTGCCGCATGTAGGCGGTCCTGCAAAAATAATTAGTTTCATGACTGTATTCTTTTGATATAATATTGATAATTTGTAGCTAACGTATTGATATGTTCGTTGAAGATATCGCTTGTAATTTCTTCGCCTGCGCGTATCAGTTTCCTGAAATCGAGCATGACGTCGTCAATTTGTTTTAGACCGATGGCAGACATTTTTTCTTCGCTGCTGGTTACGATCTTCTTTTGCATGGCTCCGTTTTTCATGATTATTCTGAAATCGGACAAGAGTGCGATACGCGGATCGTGGGTAACAAAGACGAATATTTTTTTGTATTTCTTCAATAATTTCAATGCTTTGGTTCGGTGGATGCCTGCATTTTCTATTTCGTCGAGTAAGATGATGGGCGAGTTTCCGATAATAACGGCGTCGGCAATCAGCAGCGAACGAGTTTGTCCTCCGGATAATTGCGTCATAGCGGTTTCTTTGATAATGGCTTCGCCTGTGAGCTGATTGGCGAAATTCAAAGTTTCCTCAATCATTTCTTCCGTATTGCCCGAACGACGAATGGTTGCATGAATTTTCAGAAATTCTCCAACCGGCAAGTCGGACAGGAAATTGGTGTGCTGAGATATTAAAGCAATGGGATGTTTAGACGGGTCGAACGTAAAATCTTCCGGAATAGCTTCATCATTGATGAGTATTGTCCGCAAAGAGGGCGTATTTCTGTTGGCGAACAGTTCAATGTCATTAATCAATGTTGTTTTGCCGCATCCTGTCGGACCTACTATGCTGATAATATTTCCCATTTGCAGGTCGAATCTGTCCACATTTTCAGGACATTGGTCTTTCCCGACCCCTCCAATGACTGTGATTTTTGTAATCTCCATAAATCTAATTTTTATATTTCTGCAAAATTACCCTAAATATCTATCGAATTAGTGTACTTTTGCATGTATGTTTTCAGTTTTAAACATTGGATATTTAATGCCTGATTATTAAAATTTTGATTGAATTTACTTAAATAATATAGCTCATGATTTCAGAAAAAAACGATAAAGATTATACGATTTTCGAGCGTATGGTGATGCAGTTTCTCAAAGAGGAGGAGTTTCGGATACTCAAAAAAGCCTCTGTTCTTTTGAACTTCGGCAAAGGGGAAACTATTCTCAAACAGGGTAATCGACCCACGCATATTGCCTTTTTGCAGAGCGGGATCGCGAAATTCAGTTTCAATTCGGATACCAACGACCGAACCATTATTCTGACCTTAGTTTCTGCTCCGAAGATTTTGGGAGGCGCCAATTTGTTCTATAAGGACAACAATCTTTTTTCCATAGTGGCGGTAGAAAAGAGTGAAGTTATTCTGATAGAATCGGACGTGTTGATGGAATTGATGAAAAATAACGGCGTATTTTCTCTTGCATTGTTTCAGTTGGTGTCGGACATGTTTAAGCGGGCGATCCTTAATTTTATCAGTGTGGCAAACAAGCAAAAAGAAGGAAGAATTGCCGATGTGATTTTGTATTTGTCGGGAGAAATTTATTTCAATACCACGTTCAATCTCTCTCTGACCCGAAAAGAACTGGCTGAATTTGCCTGTTGTTCGGTCGAAAATGTGATTATGACCTTATCTCGGTGGCAACACGAAAAAATCATTGTCATCACAGGCAAACAGATTGAGATAACCGATATGAAAAAATTACAGCAAATCAGTAAAATAGGATAGTCATGCTTACGCAAAAGACACGATATTCCATGTTGGCGCTGATAAAACTGGCTCAGGAATACGGCAAAGGAGCTATTCCTGTTTGCAAGATCGCCGAAAGTGAAAAAATCCCCAAACGTTTTTTGGAATCCATTTTATTAGATTTAAAGAACAACGGCTATCTCGGAAGCGCTCTGGGTAAAAACGGAGGATATTACCTTGTTAAGCATCCCAAAGATATAAGTTTGTTAGAAATTATCCGGTTGTTTGAAGGAACTATTGCGTGGATTGCGTGTACGTCCGAAAAATATTATCAGCCCTGCGAACATTGCAAAGATGAACAAAACTGCAAGATACGTCATACCTTTAACGACATACGGGCATATACCTACAAAAAACTTGCCCAGACGAGCATTCTTTCATTAACCGAAAATGAAGAAGGTAGGGAAGCGATGCG
>JAISRU010000066.1 GCA_031273515.1 Bacteroidales bacterium
GTCATCTCACAGCCGGCTGCGAGGTCATCTCACAGCCTAATGCGAGGTCACCTCACAGCCGGCTGCGAGGTCATCTCCGATTCTCGTCACCCAGACTACCCGCATGCAAGGACAGTCACCATGGTCAAATAAGGGCGAATGTATGCTTGCTTTTTAAACAAATGATTAATGAGGTAATGAGGTTTTTCTACCAACATATTGTACCTGACGGGACAGAGTTGTTACAGCAATATGAGCCCACGACATCCTTCTTTTTTCCCTGTCGCATCGGCAGGGTGGGGACTTACAATGACGGCGTTGGGTTCTCCCCGTTTTGATAAAGCCTCTTTATCCGAACATATAAAGGTTCTTTATACGTGCATATAAAGGCGCTTTATCCGTAAAGCGAAAAACGTTCTTTGAATTAAATGTTTTGATTAATGGTAAATGGTTAATGGTTAATGCCATACGGACGCAAACAACGCTCCTCGCAATGACGGGTGGACGGAAATCATGTTAATCAGTTAATCGACGCGCGAAGCGAGAGCAGAGGCAAACTTGTTTGCTTCTGCCGAGCAAGAAGGAGAAAGGCAAAGCCAATCAGATAAATCCGAGTTCAGACAATGGCGGGGACAATGGGGAAAACAATCTTTGTCGCTTTGCGCAATTCTCAATTTTCAATTTTCAATTCTTTTGTGTACTTTTGCAGTCATAATCAATTGACGAGAGAATAAAATTAATGAACATAAAGGAGATAGTACAATTAATTGAAGGTAATATTGTTACGGAGAGTCCCAGCATCGACGGAGAAATTCTGTATGCCTTTGCTTCGGACTTGATGAGCGACGTCCTGACAATAAATCATCCGACGGGGATCGTTTTACTGACAGGTCTGGCAAACGTACAGACAATCCGAACAGTCGAAATGGCAGGACTGAATTTAGTGATCTTAGTTCGAGGGAAAAAGGCAACCGTCGATATGATATCCATCGCTCAGGAAAATGATATCATCATCGCCGAAACAAAATATTCAACCTTTCGCACGTCGGCAATACTGTATAACGCAGGCATTAAATCTATTTTTTAAACAAACCGGATATGCATTTTGAATATCAAGTAACAGGAGGAGATTTTACCAATGCAGGCTCGACATCGAGTTCCGTGAAGAAAACACTCAAACAGCTAAACGTAAATCCGTCTATCATCAAACGAACGGTGGTGGCTCTCTACGAAGCAGAAGTGAATATCGTTGCCCATGCCTACAAAGGCAATATCTATGTGGATATAGAAGAAGATGCGATTGTGATCAGTTTAGTCGATGAAGGTCCGGGTATTCCCGATATTGACAAGGCTATGGAAGTGGGCTATTCTACCGCTTCTGTTTCGGTCAGGGAAATGGGCTTCGGTGCGGGAATGGGTCTGCCGAATATGAAAAATAATTCCGACAAACTGACCGTAACCAGCGAAGTGGGTAAAGGTACGACAGTCGAAATATATAACCGTTTGCAGTAAACGAATAATCTGACAATGAAAAAACAAAAAGAATTCTTTTATCATGCATTGGAATTTAGACAGGATTTATGTATGGGATGTTCTCATTGTATGATGAAATGTCCTACGGAAGCAATACGGGTCGTGCGAGGAAAGGCAATACTCAATGCCGACCGATGCATCGATTGCGGTGAATGTTATCGTATCTGTCCTTATGGAGCAATCAGCGTCAGACAGGATGACTTTGAAAAAATCTATAACTACAAATATCGGATTGTCCTTATGCCTGCCGTGTTCAGCGCACAGTTTCCCGATAAAATCACCTCCGATCAGATATACAGCGCCCTGCTTTCGTTGGGATTTACCCATGTGTTTGAAACCGAAAACTCAATCGAATTTCTGATTAAACCCTATAACGATTATGTCCGTCGTCATCAGGAAAAACCGCTTATTTCTTCTTTTTGTCCCGCCATTGTCCGACTGATACAGGTACGTTTTCCTACCTTGACCGATAATATAATGCTGATAAAACCTCCTATGGACGTTACTGCCATGTATATCAAAAAACGTTTCGAGCAAGCCGGTATCCCATGGAATGAAGCAGGCATTTTTTACGTAACTCCCTGTGCGGCAAAAATCGCAGGGGTCAAAAGTTCGGTTGTCGAAGACGGAAGTCTGATAAGCGGCGTCATCAACATGAATTATCTGTATAATAAGGTTTACAGAGAGATCAAACAAAAAGGATTTGCAAAAGAAGACAACGCTGAGTCTGGATTTAAATTCATGACGCGAAATTCCCTTAGATGGTCGCTCACCAGAGGTGAACTCAGGATCGTGGAGAGCGATAAAAAATTGGCAATAGATCAGATCCAGAATGTCATCGACTTCTTGGAGAAACTCGAAAACGAAGATACCGAAGATATCGATTTCCTTGAATTACGGGCATGTTATCAAAGTTGTGCAGGCGGAATATTATGTTCGGGCAACAAATTTCTGACCACCGACCGCGCAAATCGACGCGCAAACAATACCGATAACGCCGCATTGAATAAAACGGAATTTGAACAATATGCTCCTTATATAGAAGACAATTGTCTTTTGTATGGGAAAATTCAGCCGAGGTCGATCATCAAATTGGACGACAATATGGCGGAGGCAATGAAGAAAATGAAACGTATTCACGAAATAAACGCTATTCTGCCTCATGTCGATTGCGGTATTTGCGGAGCGCCTTCCTGTCAGGCATTTGCAGAAGATATTGTACAGAAAGGCAGCGATATAAAAAGTTGTATCTTTATCCAGAAAATATTAGAGCAAAACGATAAATTAGACATTCTGGAAACCGTCGACCTGATGAAACAAACTTGGGACGTCGGAAAATTAGATAAAAACAAGATGAAAGAATTGAATAAGGAAGTGAATATTTAAATAAACATCATTATAAAATCGAGAATTATGACAGTAAGAGAATTGACAAAAAAAGCAAACCTGAGCGTTTTTTCGGGAGAAAAAGGATTAGACGCTGAAATCACAGGCGGATATACTTGCGACCTGCTAAGCGACGTCATGGGACACGCCGAAAGTGGAAATGTCTGGATCACACTGCAAACGCATAAGAATGTAATGGCGATTGCATCGCTTAAGGAGTTGTCAGCGGTCATTTTGGTAAAGGATCAGCAGCCCGACGAAGATACGCTGCATCAAAGCGAAACGGAAAACATTCCTGTATTGGGGACGTCGCTGCAGGAATTTGAAATATCGGGCATATTGTACAATCTGATAAAGTCCTGATGCAATTATACAAGGCAGACTTCCATACGCATACCGTGCTTTCTCCCTGTGGGGATTTGGATATGAGTCCGCAGGAGATCATTCGTCTGGCGAAAGAGCGAAATCTCGACATTATCGGCATTACGGATCACAATACGACCAAACACGGACGTCTGACGAGGCATTATGGCGAACAGTCGGGCATTTTTGTGCTGACGGGTGCGGAAGTAACCACAAAAGAAGAGGCTCATTGTCTGGCTTTTTTCGAGAAGGATCAGGAGTTGGACGAATTTGAACGGTTCTTACAGGAAAATCTTCCCGATATTCCAAACGATACCGAGAAATTCGGCTATCAGGTACAGGTGGACGAAAAAGGAGACATCATCTATCAAGAACCTTTGTTTTTACCTTCCGCCATCAACAAGACGCTGGAAGAAGTAGAAGACAAAGTCCATGCTTTGAATGGTTTATTTATTCCCGCTCACATCGACCGACCCAAATTCAGCATACCAAGTCAATTGGGATTTATTCCTTTCGATTTGAATGTCGATGCGGTAGAATTGTCCATCCACAGCACGAAAGCGGATTATCTGTCCAAGAACAGCTATCTACAAGGGCAGACATTCATTCAAAGTTCCGACGCTCACTATCCCTGTCAGATAGCGACTGCCGTCTGCTGGCTGCTGATGCATTCCGTCTCCTTTGAGGAAATCCGAAAGACCCTCCACAAAGAAAACGGACGAATGGTCTTTACGCAGGAAGAACTAATCTAATTGAGAATTAAACCACTGATTTATGTAATTAGAATGATTAAATATGATTATCATTCGAACGCTTTTTCCTTGCCCCACAATCCCTCTCCAAAATGGAGAGGGAAGTCATTGCACTTATTCTCACGTTATTGTAAGCAAATATACTCTTGCGCAAGCCTGATTTTCAATTTTCAATTTATTTGTGTACTTTTGCACATTATTAAATATTGGAGAAATCATGATACAACGTATTCAGACTTTATTATTTTTTGTTGCAGCGATATGTTTTACCGTCGCCTGTTTTATGCCGGTGGGAACAATCACCACTCACGACGCTTACTATCTGCTCGATTCCTGGACATTAAAAGAAAATATTCCGGATGGAGCAGTCGTCTATCCGACTTATTTCATCGGAATATTGCAGATTATGCTGGCGCTGACCTCGTTTGTTGCCATCTTTTTATATAAGAAACGTTCGACACAATCGAAACTCTGCATAGCGGCAATCTTTGGCAATTTTGTGCTGATCCTGCTGATGCTATGGGGATATCCCGATTATATTCTGCCGAAAATGTCGCCAATAGCCCATACGGAGATGGTCAGTTCACTGTCGTTATGGGCGATGTTGTCGGTATTGCCTTTGGGATGTCTGTACTTTGCCAACAAGTATATCATCAAGGATGAAAAAAAAATACGCGCCGCCGATCGGCTGCGTTAACAGATCATAACTAAATGGATTTTCAGTTACAAGCGCCTTTTTCTCCTGCAGGAGATCAGCCCGAAGCAATCGCTGCGCTGTTCGAGGGAGTAAAACAGGGATTAAAACATCAGACTCTGTTAGGCGTTACAGGTTCGGGGAAAACATTCACCATTGCAAATGTTTTGCAATTATTGAACCGTCCTGCATTGGTTTTAAGTCACAATAAGACGCTTGCGGCTCAACTGTACAGTGAGTTTAAAGACTTCTTTCCCAACAATGCGGTAGAGTATTTTGTGTCGTATTACGACTATTTTCAACCCGAAGCCTATCTTCCTACCACGAATACGTATATCGAAAAAGAGTTGTCTATCAATGACGAAATTGATAAACTGAGGTTGCATACAACATCTTCTTTATTGTCCGGACGACGAGATGTTATTGTTGTTGCTTCGGTTTCCTGTATCTATGGCATTGGCAATCCTGCAGAATTTGCCGCCAATACCATCCATCTTCGGACGCAGCAAAAGATAGCGCGAAACAAATTGCTTTCATCTCTTGTAAACAGTCTTTATTCCCGGACGGAAGCAAATCCTGAACCCGGAAAATTCAGAGTACAGGGAGATACTATCGATATTTATCCTGCATATTCCGCCGACATTGCCTATCGTATTTTGTTCTGGGGAGATGAAATAGAAAGTATTGAGTCGTTCAATCCGGTTAGTGGTGCAGGATACGAAACGCTGCAATCCCTGACTGTCTATCCCGCCAATATCTTTGTTACTTCTCAGGAAACGATCAATCTTGCGGTCAGGGAGATACAGCTCGATTTAGCATCCCGCACAGAACAGCTCAGAGAAACAGGCAAATCAATCGAAGCCAAACGATTGGAAGACCGTGTACTCTATGATCTGGAAATGATTAAAGAATTGGGATATTGTTCCGGTATAGAAAACTATTCCCGTTATTTCGACCGTCGACCTGCTCATTCGCGCCCCTTTTGTCTGTTAGACTATTTTCCCAAGGATTTCATCACCATTATTGACGAAAGTCATGTTACTGTTCCGCAAATCGGGGGCATGTACGAAGGGGATAAAGCTCGCAAAACTACCTTGACGGAATACGGGTTCAGACTGCCTTCCGCTTTGGATAATCGTCCGCTGAAATTCGATGAGTTTCAATCGTTAGTCGGTCAGATTATTTATATTTCCGCCACGCCTGCTGAATATGAACTTAAGAAATCGGAAGGCGTCATTGTGGAACAGGTTGTTCGTCCCACAGGCTTGCTCGACCCGATTATTGAAATCCGTCCCTGTGAAAATCAGGTTGATGATCTGCTCAATGAAATCGACCTCACCGTGCAGAAAGGAGAACGTGTGCTCGTTACCACGCTCACCAAACGCATGGCGGAAGATCTATGCAAATACCTGCTCCGAATAGACATACGAACACAATATATTCATTCGGATGTGCAGACGATCGACAGAGTCGAAATATTACAGCAACTCAGAAGCGGCATTGTCGATGTATTGGTCGGCGTAAATCTGTTGCGTGAAGGATTGGATTTGCCCGAAGTTTCGTTGGTTGCCATATTAGACGCCGATAAAGAAGGATTTCTGCGTTCGGAACGCTCCTTGACACAAACAGCAGGACGCGCCGCAAGAAATGTTCACGGAAGAGTGATCTTTTATGCGGATAAAATCACCAAATCGATGCAGAAAACAATGGATGAAACAAATCGAAGACGCGAAAAACAAATAGCATACAATCTAAAGAACAACATCACGCCGACCACGATTGAACGCACACGATCTTCCACCATTAGCGGGAAAAGCGAACAGGGAAATACTACACTACACAATGCTCCCGGACAAAAAGAAGAAATCTCCAAAGAAACATTATATCTGCTTTCCGACAAGGATATTGATAAACTGTTGTTGTCCAAAAAAAGAACCTTGGAGAGCGCCGTGAAAGAACTTGATTTTCTCAAAGCGGCACAAATTCGCGACGAAATAGAACAACTCAAGAAATTGAAAATTGAAAATTGAAAAGATTGATTGTGAAAATTGCCTGCGGACGATTATTAGTGAACGAGTGAACAAGTAGACAAGTGAACAATTCTGCGATTTCAACGGGAAACAATCCTCGTCGCTTTGCGCTTTTGTCCACTCGTATATTCGTCTACACCACTTTTGCGGGGACGTCAATGTCTTCTTCTATTCGCAGATTATCAATAATAAAGTTTTGTCTTTCCATTGTGTTTTCTCCCATGTAGTAAGACAGTAATTCATCGATGATCGTGTTTTTTCCTAAGATAACAGGGTCGAGCCGAATGTTCTTTCCGATGAAATGCTTAAACTCACCAGGAGATATTTCCCCAAGACCTTTAAATCGTGTGATCTCCGGCTTAGCACTCAATTTTGCAATTGCCGCGATTCGTTCTTCTTCGGAATAACAATAAATGGTTTCCTTTTTGTTTCTTACCCGAAAAAGAGGTGTCTGGAGAATATATACGTGTCCGCCTTTGATGAGTTCGGGAAAAAATCGCAGGAAAAAAGTGAGTAACAACAAACGAATATGCATTCCGTCCACGTCTGCATCGGTAGCAATAATGATGTTGTTGTATCGTAGTCCTTCGATGCCTTCTTCTATGTTCAGAGCCGCCTGTAAAAGATTAAACTCTTCATTCTCATACACTACTCTTTTTGTCTTATTGAAAGTATTCAGCGGTTTTCCACGCAAAGAAAATACAGCCTGCAAATCGGCATTGCGCGACTTGGTGATAGAGCCGGAAGCAGAATCTCCTTCACTGATAAAGAGCATGGTTTCTAATCTGCGTTCATGTTTTTCGTCGGTAAGATGTACATTGCAGTCCCGCAATTTCTTGTTGACCAGACTCACTTTCTTGGCGCTGTCTTTGGCTATCTTTTTTATGCTCGCAATCTCTTTACGGTCTTTTTCCGATTCCACGATTTTATTTTGTAATGCCGTTGCCACGTCGGAATGAATGTGAAGATAATTATCCAAAAGTCTGCTCACGATGTCGTTGATATACCAGCGAACAGTAGGACCACCTTTTTTCATATCCGTAGAACCTAATTTGGTTTTTGTCTGAGATTCAAAAATAGGGTCTTGTATCCGAATACTTAACGCAGCGCTGACAGACTGACGAATATCACTCGGATCGTATTCTTTTCTGTAAAAATCGCGAACCGTCTTTACGATAGCTTCCCGCAAAGCCTGCTGATGCGTCCCGCCATGAACAGTATGCTGACCGTTGACAAACGTAAAATATTCTTCTCCGCTTCCCCGTTCCATGTGCGTAATAGCGAGTTCAAAATCTTTGTCCTGCAAGTGAATGACAGGATAAGCCGTTGCTCC
>JAISRU010000098.1 GCA_031273515.1 Bacteroidales bacterium
CATCAATAAAACCTTTTACCGACCATTCGCCCGTTTCGATTGCTACATATTGCTTCAATTTTTCGGCAAAAGTATCCAGAGATTTCTTGAAGTTCGATTTATATTTTTCTTTATTCATATCTTAATTTGTTTATAATATTTGTAATTCCTGAAACACTATCTTTCATTTCAATAACTTTTTTATATGTCTCTATTTTTGTCATGTTAATGTGTGTTTTTAGGTTCTAAGTAGAAATACAATGCACCTCCGTCAAAAAATGGCTCAATATATCGACCTGCATATATCGGTACATGCTTTTCGATGTTTGAAATTTCGTGCGATTTACCCCCTCTGCATTTTATTAATGGTTTCATTATGAGATTATATGTCAAATGTTCCTAAACTGTAATTCTATTCCCTTTTGTGTTTGTTTCTTTTTATCTTTCTTTTTCTTCTGCCATTTCTTCTGCCTTCTTGTCTGTCTATGATGCCGATACTAATCGTATTTGCGTCAATTGTCGGACTTCTCTTAATTGCTTTATCTGTAAATATTTTGTTTGATTTTTATTATTCGGCAAAGGTACAAAAAAATCAATACAAAAACGGATAATCCATGAAAAATCATCAATGTAAACAAAGAAATGGGCATGGATAACAGTAATATCTGAAAAACCTGTTTCAGGAAATACTCCATAACACCTTGTATGTAGAATCCTTTGAATGATGACATTCATCAATGATAACAATATCTGCAGGAGGATAATGCCTGCGGGACAAGGTTTGAATGGTTGCAACCTGAACATCACATTGCGGATTTGCTTTCTATTTTGCGGATATTAAACCGATTCCACACAAATAACGGTAGAACCTTATTTATAGTAAAGAGTGGGGGGTGGAAAACTTCAATAATTGAATATTCTGCCAAAATTACATCAATTTCGGATAAAGATACTAAAATCCTGTAAATCGACGCACGCAGCGAGTGCAGAGGCAAACTTGTTTGCTGCTACCGAGCAAGAAGGAGAAAGTCCGAAGGGCAATCCTGATTCAGACAAAAGGGAAGAGAATAATCGTCCGCAGGCAATTTTCAATTTTCAATTTTCAATTAAAAAAGTGTACCTTTGCAATCCTAAACGATAAATTCATGACGGATCTGAAAAAACAAACAGAAGAAATCGAAACAACAATCATACAGGACGAAGAGACTGAAAATACGCTTGCTCATCCTGTGATACGACTGCAAAATGTAGATGTATATCAGCAAAAGACGCTTATCCTGTCGGATGTTTCTTTTAGCGTAAATAAAGAAGAATTTGTTTATGTGGTAGGCAAAACAGGTTCAGGGAAAAGTAATCTGCTGAAACTGCTCTATGGAGATATTAGCGTCCAAACGGGCGAAGCTGAAGTAGCTGGCTATGATCTGCGGAATATAAAGTCGAAAAACATACAGCGGCTTCGTCGCAAATTAGGTGTTGTTTTTCAGGATTATCAACTCCTGCAAGACCGTAGCGTGTATGAGAACCTGAAATTTATTACCAAAGTAACAGGATGGAAAGACAAAACCGCAAGAGAAGAACGTATAAAAGAAGTGCTCGAAATGGTGGAACTCAAAACCAAAGGTCACAAAATGCCGCATCAGTTGTCGGGCGGAGAACAACAACGAGTCTGTATTGCCCGAGCGCTGATTAATAATCCTGCTATTATTCTGGCGGATGAACCTACGGGAAATCTTGATCCTGAATCGTCATACGATATTTTTTATCTGCTTAAACAAATTGCAGATCAGGGAACGGCAGTCCTGATTGCCACCCACGATTTCCTGATCATCAATCAAATCCCTTCGCGCGTGTTGCAAATCATTAACGGAAAAATCTCGCAATAATTAAAGTAAACATGTTATCTGTATTAATCCCCGTATATAATTACAACGCTGTGCATTTGGTACGCGAACTCCATAAACAGGCAAAAGAAGCAGACATATTGTTCGAAATTCTGTTGTTGGACGATAATTCCGATAATACCTGCAAACGGGAGAATATCGTTCTTCGCAATCTGCCAAACACCATCCTGTTCGAACTGCCCACCAAAGCAGGACGAGCCATTGCCCGAAACTATCTGGCTGGACAGGCTCAATACGATTACCTCCTCTTCTTAGACTGCGATTCCGAACCAATAGACAATCGGTTTATCGCAAGATATTTACCGTATTGTAAAGATAAAAACAAGGTCGTCTGTGGAGGGACGGCGTATAAACAGCAAAAACCCAATGCCAATTCCTGTCTGCGATGGAAATACGGTATGAGTTGCGAAACAAAATCTGCTAAACAACGAAGCAAAGTGCCCCATTCTCAATTCTCGACGTTTAATTTCCTTATCGCAAAAGAATTGTTTTTGTCGATCCGCTTTAATGAATTATTACGCAACTACGGACACGAAGATACCCTGTTTGGAATAGAATTGCAAAAACGCGGTTATAGCATCACCCATATCGACAATCCGTTGTACCATACGGGCGTGGATACCAATGAAGTGTATTTAGAAAAGACGAGGCAGGGAGTAGAAAATTTGAAGATATTATTGGAACAGTATCCCGACCACGACGAACTGATTGCCGACATTCGTTTGCTGAAATATTATACTCTCTTGGAGAAAACCTGTACCACTTCATTGTTCTTTTTCAC
>JAISRU010000102.1 GCA_031273515.1 Bacteroidales bacterium
GACATTTTCACCGACCATCCTTTTGTCAGCTGTGCTTTGGGATAATTTTTCTCAAGATGCGTTCGTATTGCCGACGGTATTTTGTTCACATCAGGCAACAGTGTTTTTGTGTACATCCATTCTCCCGATCTGACCGAAAAAACCACTTCGTTTTCTCCGTACTGATCGGTATAGGAAGCGACCCAGTTTCCGTCTTCATCTTCCTGCCACAACACATTTTTAGCGCGAGGATATTTTACGGCAAACGTATCTGCTATTGCCTGATTTACCTGAGGTTTAGGTTTCTCTACTGGCGTCGGTTGTGTTTGTGTTGTTTCGGCGCGGTCGATTTCAGGGGTTTCTTCTTCTTTTTTAAATTCGTCTTCCACTTTCAGGAAATCGCCATTGCGGGTAAACCATGCAGTCGCATACGGCTGATTGATCCCGTTGCGCTGTATCAGAATACGATAAACAGAACCTTCCTGTTCAAATTCATCAAATTCATCGTAGGAGATTTCTTTGAAAACATAGTCGGGATAATTGGCAACAACCCATCGACGAACAGACATTGGAAGTTCATCCTCGCTGAATTTCACGGGAGCATCGTTCATTTGAAGTCCCTTTTCAAATTCTTTTTGAAATTTCTTTTCTTCTTTGAGTTGTTTTTTGTCGATCTCTTCGGACAACTCGCCGGAATTGGCAACATCATGTTCTTCGGAACGGATGTATTTGCCCGATTTATCCAGATAGACCTTTGTTTCCAATTTTTTTCTGACGTTTTGTTTTTCAAAGATACCAACAATAAACACATCGTTTTTATCGTCTGTGAGTTGTTTTCTGACAGAATTTACCTGATAATCCTGATAAAAAAGATCAATACTTTTCTTGCAGACTGAAGGCAGACGATCCGTTTCCCATTCTTCGAACGCTTCCACCCAAACGCCTGTTTCGGTAAAAGAAACGCTTGTTGGAATACTGCGTGCGATACAATCTACCCTGTACAAAGATTTCTCTTTGTAATAGTGCCAAATCGGTTCTTCGGCTGTAGCATACTTTTTTTTGAATGCTTTCAAGACTTCCTCAGGCAAAGCTTCTTCCAAAACAATGTTTGTATCTGCTACGGGTTGATTTTTCGATTTCCCTTTCTGTGCAAAAACAGGAGCAGATGCCATGCCTGCTAATAATACTGTAATCAATAAAAATTTCAGAACTTTCATAATGACTGTTTGTTTTACATTGAACATGCTTTAAATATGCGTCCTCTGACAACGTCCCTTTGCGGAAGATTTCGACATTATTTTCTTTCCGTCAAAGGAAATGCAAAGATATACTATTTTTTTCTTTTTTGTTTGCTTTCGTCGCATTTTTTGCAGTTTGCATATCAACGCTTGACAAAAGGAAGCAAGTCGGAGTATAGTATAATCGGAGTATAAGATTATGAAGAAAACTGTTTTTCAGGAATTGCTGTTATGGCGGACTGTCATTTACAATATAAAAAAAAGCAGAGTACTCAAAAAGGTACTCCTGACTTCGACAATGCGACACCCTGTAAAAATGAAGAAGATTGTAATATACTCATTTCCAACACATGTTTAGTAACAAAAAATCACATTTGCGACACCCAATTTGGTGTCGCAAATTTCATAATCAATTAGATATTAATGCGTTACAAAACTGAATTTTTGAAAGTGTCAAAGTCAGGAAAAAAAGCAGAGTACTCAAAAAGGTACTCTGCCAATCAAAATGCTATCAAATATAGTATTATAACTTAACATGAAAATTCAGTATATAAAACAGATATACTGTAATTTGAACGGTTGTCCATTCTTATGTCGTTCTATCCGCACAGTCTTAACGCTTGCTTTACAGATTTATTTTCTTTGACGAAAATTTCATGTTCATGCAATACATTTTATTTTGTATGAGTAAAAACAATGGAACCGCCTTTTTTCAGGGTGATTATTCCGTGCCATTCTTTAAATTCGTAGTCTGCATTGGAGTATTTTATGCCCGAAGCTACTGTATCGCCTTTGAGTTCGATTGTTTTGTTGTCAAGTTTCAGCGTTGCGATGTCGGTTGTGAGGTTAAATCGCATATACAACATCTGACCCTTTTTGTTGATAACCATATCTTCCACAATTTCGTCCTGATTGGAAAACAGGATTTGTCCGTCTTTACGCAACACAATGGTATCTTTTTTTCCCGTCAATTCGTAGTGATCATTTTTATAGCAGATACTTCCGGACTCGGTTTTTTGAATCACCAATGTTATCTTTTCCCCGTTAAAGACAACGAATGCCGTATCTTTTGCGTTGTTAAACGATAAATCAAGTTGAGCTTTCCCGTTGTTAATAGTCGAACTGTTTCCTGTTCTTTCACTTTGTTCTTCCTGAACATCACCTGTTGTACAAGATGCCAAACATCCTGCCACTATCAACATTAGAATTAAATTTTGTCTTCTCATTTTTCTTTTTTTATTTACTGATAACGTTCATCTGCCTCTTTATGTTCAGTCGACGTGTGTTTTTTTCTTTTCGATGTGATTATTTTTAGCACACAGATTTTTTAGTGGACAAGGGCGCAAAGCGACGATTATTGTTTCCCGCAGAAAAACGCATTCCGTAGGAAGGTATCGCTCGGTAGAAATAGACAATAAGAAGTAACACTGCATGACGTCAGGTATGCAGCCAAATTGTCTGAATCAAGATTTACAGGATTTTAGGATTGATATGATTTGCCATTCGGGTGATTATTTTTAGCACACAGATGCCACAGATTAAACAGATGAACACGGATTTTTCTTACACAGAGTTCCACAGAGAAAATCCTGCTAATCCTGTAAATCCTGATTCAGACAATTCTTGTTTACTTGTTCACTCGTTTACTTGTCTACTAACAAAAAAGAAAACCCGGATACTCCAAGAAAAGGAATAGTCCGGGTCAAATCGAAGTCATCAAATCAATAATTATCTATTTGAGCGCGTTGTAATTTATCCGAATAGTCAAAATAGACTGTTTTCCATTCGGTAAAGATGTCGAAGGCAGTCCATCCGCCTTCTCTGTGACCGTTGCCTGTTCCTTTTACTCCTCCGAAGGGCATGTGAGCTTCAGCGCCGATGGTCGGAGCATTGACATAACACATTCCTGTCTGAATTTCCCGAACAGCAGTCCATGCTTTGTTCACATCTTTGGTATAGATAGAACCCGATAATCCGTATTCGCAATGGTTCTGCAAGGCAATGGCATGTTCAAAGGAATCGGCTTTAGCGACACATAAAACAGGACCAAAAACTTCCTCATTGAATAAGGTATGAGTTTCGTCTGTATCGGCGATAATGGTCGGTTCAAAGAAACAACCTTTTGAGAGTTCCGGCTGTTGACAACGTTTTCCACCTGTAATAAGTCTTCCACCTTCGCCAAGCGCTATGGCGACTATACGTTCGCAGTTTTCCA
>JAISRU010000142.1 GCA_031273515.1 Bacteroidales bacterium
ACTAAAACGCATTTTTACTTTATCAAAGATAAAATGGTATCATAATCAACCCAGATCGTATTGTTTTTATGCAGACTTTCTATCCACTCGTTCTCTAAAATGGTTTGAAAATCCGAAACAATCACTCCCTTGATTTCATCGAGCGGTTGAGGCGACGGAAGAAGAACTGCCTGTATGCGTACAAGTTCATTTTCCGCATTATCGACAAAGACCTTTTGCGACGCTGTTTGTGTCCAGTCGACAAAGGCGTCAAACTGTTTGTTTTCTCCCTGTCGATAAATGACGGTATCCAGAACAAGCGTAATGCTTTTTTTATTCATTTTCCCCATGATTTTGTCGGCAGAAACATTTTTCTTCAACATCGACGCAGTTTTGGCTGTTGTTGCATTATCGACGCTTTTGTAATATTCAGCCTGAAGACGCACAGGATAAAGATGATTCTGCTTTACGGTCTGATAATAGTTTTCCAAAGCAACGGTATCGGTTTCTGCTTTTCGCCAGACTTTTATCTCACTGAGTTCATAGAGCAATATTCCTTCTCTGTATTCTTTCATCAGATCGGCAAACTCAGGATATTTCTTTTCCAAATTCTCATCTTCATACGTTACAACGACATTATCGATGAAATTCCGATAGGTATAATTAATCAAAACAGCAATATCGACGCCTGCAATATCCTTGAACTGATTTTCGTACAGATATTTTGCGAAATCCTGCTGCGTATAGTCTTTTCCTGCAAAAGAGAACATAGTCCGATTAAGTCCCTCCGCCTGAGAAAGAAGCCATGTGTCATTGAGGATGGACGTATCCACGACCGTATAAAAATCTTCCAGCGGAGTTGTCTTTGCTTTTTTATCGATTATTTCCTTGAAATTATTTTCTTTCTTAACCCGTTCGATAAAGACTTCTTTGCTTTTGAACGAACGTCTGTCGCGCAAAATTCTGTTCTTGACCGACGAACGGGTTTCGTCGTTGATAACAACGGGTGAACATTCTTCTATCCTCACAATATGCCATCCAAACGAAGACTGTATCGGCTGACTAATATCACCTGCTTTCAATCCGTACAGACCTTTGATAAAGTCGCCTTCATAGCGATTGCATCCGAACAAAGCCAGAGCAACGGGAGTTTCTTTTTCGCCTGCATATTTTTTGGTTACCTCTTCGAGCGTCATCCCCTGTTGTATATCGGTGTATGCGTCTTTAATCTTTTTTTCCACATTAGCGGCGTCCTGCGCTTTTTCCGACGGGGTAAGATTTGGACTTTTATTAAAGGAAATCAGCAGTTGCGAGGCTTTGAGTTTCCCCAGAGCAGGTCTTTTATCCTGAACAAAAATAAGATGATAGCCAAATTCGGAGCGAACAGGCATTGACAATCCTTTAACGGGTGTGTTGTATGCGCCCGTTTCAAAATCGTAGACCAAATCGAAAACCGTAAAATAGCCAAGATCACCGCCATTGCCTTTTTGCGCTATTTCTCCTCCTGCCGATTTTTTGTCATGGGCAGACTTATCGTCCGACTCTGTGGACGCAATATCCGCAAATGCTTCTCCTTTCAAGATGCGATTGCGGATTTTCATAATCGCATTGTAGGCTTCCAGCGTATCTTTGGGAAGAGCGTCCGGCAAGACTCTCTTTAAGATATGGCTCACCCTGAGGTCCCATTGAATTCGTTCCATAGCTTCTTCCACCAATTGATCTCCTGCTTCTTTATCGTTCAGATATTTTTCGGCAGCCTGTCTGCGATAGCTTGCCAGTTCTTCCTGCAAAGCGATAATTGTATCGAGATGCAAATCCTCGACTTCCGCATATTTTAACCGAAAATTGATATACAGATCAATATAATCTCGGATATCCTGCTCGCTTGCCTTTTTGAGATCATTGTTTTTACTGTACGTATTAATAAAATCCGATAATTTGACGTCTTCTTTTCCAAGTTTCATCACAACAGGATCGGCTGTTTGAGCCGAAACCTGCAAAACGATTACGGAAATCAATCCGATTAAACTGTTTTTTATCATTCTTTTCATCTATGTATTTAATTTTTTAATTAACGTAAAAATGATACCTGCATGTATGTATCATGTATCTATTCAATTTATTTGCAACGAACATGCCCGTTGTTTTTCTATTTGATGTAAATTATTTTATCCTGAACATTTTATTTTATCCTGAACATTTATCGTGAATAATTCGGCGCTTCGCGGGTAATGCTTACATCGTGCGGATGATTTTCTATCACCCCTGCGCTTGTAACCTTTATAAATCGAGCTTTCTGCAGTTCTTTGATGTCTTTCGACCCCGTATAGCCCATTCCTGCCCGTAGTCCGCCCATCATCTGATGCACTATTTCCGACAGATTTCCTTTGTAGGGAACTCTGCCCACGACGCCTTCGGGAACAAGTTTTTCGATATCGTCTTCCGCATCTTGAAAATAGCGGTCTTTCGAGCCTTGCTGCATGGCGTCCAAAGAACCCATTCCTCGATAAGCCTTGTATTTTCTTCCTTCAAAGATAATTGTTTCTCCGGGCGATTCGTCCACACCTGCAAAGAGAGAGCCCGCCATAATGGTAGAAGCTCCTGCGGCTAAGGCTTTTACTATATCGCCGGAATATCGGATACCTCCGTCGGCAATCACGGGAACGCCCGAACTCTTCAGCGCTTTTGCCACCGAATAGACGGCTGCCAACTGCGGAAATCCTACGCCTGCAATAATACGGGTGGTACAGATAGAACCCGGTCCGATACCGACTTTAACGGCGTCTGTACCTGCTTTCACCAGATCTTTTGCCGCCTCAGGCGTAGCGATATTGCCAGTAACCAAACTGAGATCAGGATATTTCCGTTTGATTGCCTTCGCCATATCAATAACCCGTATGGAATGTCCATGAGCCGTATCCAGAACGATAGCGTCTACGCCTGCTTTGTATAATTCGTCGACTCTGTCCATTGTATCGGAAGCTGTTCCTACTGCCGCCGCCACGCGCAGTCGTCCCATGGTATCCTTGCACGCATTGGGACGCTCCTTTATCTTTATAATATCCTTGTAGGTAATCAGTCCGATGATGTGATTTTCCTTATCGACAACAGGCAGTTTTTCCACTTTAAATTCCTGCAGAATATCTTCCGCTTTTTCAAAACTTGTGAACTCCGATATGGTGATGACCTTCTTGGTCATAATCTCCCGAATAGGACGGGAAAGTCGACGTTCAAACCTTAAATCTCGATTGGTTACGATGCCTTTCAACTTATTCTGTTTATTGACGACAGGTATTCCTCCGATATGATATTCTTTCATCAATGCCAGTGCGACGCCGACCGTTGCTTTATGGTCAATGGTAACGGGATTAATGATCATTCCATTTTCCGCACGTTTTACTTTATGTACTTCTGTCGCCTGAGCTTCTATGCTCATGTTTTTATGAATAACGCCGATACCTCCCTCCTGCGCCAGCGCTATAGCCAACACCGATTCGGTTACCGTATCCATCGCCGCAGACACAATGGGAAGATTTAAACGTATATCCCTTGTAAAAGAAGTACTTAAATCTACTTCCTTCGGCAAAACAGTACTGTATGCAGGGACTAACAATACATCGTCGTAAGTATAACCTTCTCCTATAAACTTCTCCTGTTCAAACTCAAATAGTGAATCCATATTCATATATAATAAAAGTTGCAAAGGTATATAAATTTTTCTGATTATAACACTGTATATGCAGAAAAAATTACGTCTGCCTTTTATCTGTTCATAAAATCCATTGTAAAATTGTACCTTTGCCGTTCAAAAAAGATTGTCTTGAACGCTGATTGGCTACGCCTTTCTACTTCTTGTTTCTCCTTCTTGCTCGGCAAAGACAAACAAGTTTGACTATGCCGAACCGCAAGGAGGAAGGCGCAGCCAATCCAGAAAATCTGTAAACACAAAGAAGATTACGAACGAATACTCTGGATCGCCATATCGCTTCGATCCTCACTATGACATGTAAATAAAGAAAATAGAGAAAATAGAAACAGAAGAAACAATGCGAAAAAATCAGTCCGAAACAGCAATCATGTTATTAGCCCATAAGAATGAAATTCAGGTGAATAAGTTAATAAATCATCTGTCGAAAGATTTCGATGTTTATGTGCATATCGACAAACGGTCGACTATCTCCGTATTGAACGGCGAAAATATATTTGTTTATCGAAAATATAAAACATATTGGGGATCATTTAATCAGATCATGGCAACCTTCTATCTGCTGGAAGAAGCCTGCAAAAAGAAATACGACAGATATCTGTTAATTTCAGGACAGGATGTACCTCTGAAAACAAACAAAGAAATACAGGCATTCTTTGACAAGAACTCCTGCGAATATCTTGCAATAGACAAAGTCCCACGCAGCGATGGATGGCCCAATATGACAAGAGTTACAAGATACTGGCCCAATATCAGATCCCGCAACGACAATGCTCTTATTGCGCGAATAGTGTTTAAAGCAGAAAAACAGTTGGTGAAATTAGCGTCGAAAATCAAAAAGCGTCCGATTGATTACGACTTCTACGGAGGAGCAAATTGGATTAATCTCACCCATTATTGTGTGCAGGAAATAATGAACTATATAGCGAAAGATAAAAAATATATCGAACGATTTAAATGGACATGCTGTGCCGATGAACTGTTCTATCAGACAATTATAAACAAAATAAGCGGACTGAAAATTGAAAATAACTGTTTGAGATATATCGATGGGGATACGGGTCCGGAAAAACCAAGAATATTGCGAAAAGAAGATTACGAAAAATTAATGCAGTCGGAACATTTGTTTGCACGAAAATTCGACATGAACACCGATAACGACATCATCGAATTACTCTATAAAACACTGAACGAAAAAGAAAATAATTGTCTTTAACTGTGATTTATCTGATTGGCTTTGCCTTTCTCCTTCTTGCTCGGCAAAGACAAACAAGTTTGTCTCTGCTCTCGCTTCGTGCGTCGATTAACTGATGGACATGATTAA
>JAISRU010000178.1 GCA_031273515.1 Bacteroidales bacterium
ATCCGATTTAAGCATATCGGCTACACCCAAGGCAGGCATGATGGCAAGGACTAAAGGAAAGAATAAAGAATAAACAACACAAAAAGCATTGCTGCGAACAGACAAAGCTGTCGCCACCCCTGCAAAAGGGAAGCTATATTGAGAGATAATAAAAGCGCTTTTTCGTTCAAAAACAATCATATCCTTGGTTTGTTTATTTCAGTTTAAAATTTGATAGAAAATTATTTCGACTTAATTTTTATAGTGAATTATTTTGTTGCAAAATTATACAAAATTTATTTGTGTGCACAATTTATTTTCCAATTATTTTTCAACAATTTATTGGATGCGACAATTTGAACGGCGAAGCCCTCACCGAAGGTAAATGCACCCTTTCCATCTCCTGACGACATCTATTTTTTATGTACTTTTGCATCTTTGAAAATCATATCCGAATATGAAAGCAAGACATTGTTTTATTTATCTTTTCATTATTATTCCGACTGTGTCCGTAAGCAGTCTTGGCGCTCAGACCGAGCAGGCAAATGCGGAGAAATATTGGTATTATCGTCAGCGGTTCAATCGATATTTTATTTACGTGGGCGACAAAACGGGCGAAAGCATGGTGGTTGCGTCCCGAAATTACGATTTTCTTCCGTCTTTGGATTTCGGACAACACGGAGTTCACTTCGGATACTATCTGGGGATGCTGGCGACGGAATATCGTTTATTGGTGCGTGGAAATCAGTTGCAAAAAGCCGATTCGACCTTGCAGGAACTTCGCTTTGCCATGCTTGCATACACCGAGCAGATGGATCGATGCGAGCATTATTGGAACAAAGAAGACTGTCTTGACGGTTTTTTCATTCGCGAAAATGTTCCTGTCGATTTTATTGATACCTCGCTTGTCGACGGGAAAAAACATTTCGATGCGCTGAACAAAAACCTGACTTCTGCCAATACATGGAACAACGACAGCGGACATTTCTGCGGACTTGCCCACGGAGATCCTGCATGGATTGATCATCTGCGTGAGGTGAACGTCGACAAATCACCGATGAGTCAGGACGAAGCCTACGGAGTGATGATGGGAATGGCATTGGTCGCCAAATGCGTTCCCGCTCTGGAAGACGAAGCCAAGGCGATTTTCGAACTGATTTGTCTGCATATTACAGGCAGAAATGTTTGTCGGCATTGTGAGGGTCGTCCCTATCTGATACGCAAGCCCGATTGCAGTCCAATTGCGGAGAGTAGGGGAGGGGTGACGGTTTTTTTCGGTTACGGGATTGCGGCAGCTGCATCTCAGGTTACGGGAAAGTCTGTCGATTATTTTTCTCATTCCTTTGATCTCAAAACGCTGCCCGACAGATTAAAAAACTATTTTCAGACGGGTAAATTAACCTATACTCCCGGGAAAAACAATCGCTATTTTCTCTGGAAGATATGTTCTGGGGGTATTCCGGGAGATCAGGAATGGAACCGTGCGATGGCAGTCTCGCTTGCTGCGATGGGCGATTCGTGGGGAAAACACACCGACAAAGGATTGATGCGCAACAGTTATCGGCTAAGAGGAAGAAAGACGCACGACTGGCGCAGTTTTTATCTTAGTCTGTGGCGATTTCTCAACGACAAAGCTCCTGATTTGTCCGAGAAGACGCTTATTCTCAGCGAGCTGGATGCAGCTCCGTCGCGGGGGACGTATAATATGACTACGGAACTTCATCCCGATCATTTTGCTCACGGAGGATGGGCTTACATTTACCGTTATCGGGCAACTTTCGACGAACAATATGCTCGCAAATCGACAATCGGTATTTTCAACGGACTCGATTACATGCTTATGTACAATCTCTACCGATTGATCTACGAAGAAAATTAAGAAAACGGTTTCAATGAGAAGGGAGGAAGCGTTTAAATTCCTTCGGGCGTTAAATGCTTGTAAAAAAAATCCCCCGAAGGTGGAAAAATCTACCGACAGGGGAAAATGAATAAGTTAATTTTGTTTTTATCGAATATCGTTACCTCTTATTTTCTTCAATACCTGCAAAATGCTTCATGAACTGTATACGCAGATAATCGTTTGGATTGCTGATATTGTCGAAATTCATTTTACCTTTAAATTCGTCGATGGTTGTGAAATTATGCTTGGTCATCCATTGACGGAGGATGTCGTTCATGGTACGGATACAGTCGAGCCCCTGATTGTAGAGCGACGTAACAACCTGAATAGCATCAGCTCCTGCCAGAAGCTGTTTCACGACGTCTTCTCCGCTGGCAACGCCGGAAGATGCGCATAAACTGCAATTTACATGATTGCTCATAATGGATATCCAACGTAGCGAATTATAAAAACCTTCTCCTTCTGTAAAGACGGGAGCTTCACTCAGCTGCATTTTTTCGATATTGATGTCGGGAGCAGAAAATCGGTTGAATAAAACCAATCCCTTGATGCCCGTGTAAGAAAGCGACTGCAACATTTTGGCTAATCCTGAGAAATAATAACTTGTCTTGATAGCCAACGGAATGGAAATGTTCGCTTTGACATGTTCGATAATTTTGAAATACATATCCTCGTTGGCGGTTCCCGACTGCGTATAATCGGAAGGCAGAAAAAAGAGATTTAATTCCAGCGCATCAGCTCCGGCGTCTTGGATTTGTTTAGCATACGATATCCAATCTCCGTCGGAGAAGCAGTTGATGCTTGCGATAACGGGAACGGACAATTCTTTTTTTGCATTGCGGACAAGATGCGTATATTGTCCGTAAGCGTCCATTTCGCTGTAGGATTTGATATAGTCGAAAGCGTCGCCCAAAGCGCCCGCGAAATGAGTATCTTCGATCGACTGCATTACTGCCTGTGAAATCTGTTCTTCAAAAACAGACTTCAAAACGACTGCTCCGACGCCGTATTCTTCCATTTTTTTCATTTTATCGATGGAATTAGTCAGTCCGCAGCTGCCTGCAATGACAGGACTTTGAAGGGTTAATCCCAGATAAGTACAATTTGTATTTGGCATAATAAACTGATTTTAGAGTGAATTACTATTTGATTCTTCGCAACATGTATTTTTGGTTTGCGTCCTGCAAAGATAGCATAAATAATTGATAATTGAAAATTGAAAATTGAAAATTGAAAATGACGCAAGCGACGAATATTGTCTTGAACTCTGATTGGATTTGCCTTTCTCCTTCTTGCACGGCATAGTCAAACTTGTTTGCCTCTGCCAAGCAAGAAGGAGGAAGCCCGAAGGACAATCCCGCAGATTTACGCAGAAGTTAAACAGAGGACACAGAGAAGACACAGAGTTCCACAGAGATTTCTGGATTGCCACATTGTTCGTACCTCACAATTGACTACCGTCGAACTCCGTTTCGCAATGACGGCGTGGGTATTAGCTTCCGAATGGCATGACTAAAAATCCTGATTCAGACAAAGGAGAAGAGAATCCTCTCCCGAATGGCATTTTCAATTAATTCTGTTATCTTTGCAGACGGGTTAAAACAAATTAATTTATTACAGGAATGAAGAAATATTTTTTAGTTATCGGTTTATTTTTCGTATTGACAATGGGGAAGTTGAATATTGTTTTTGCACAACAGGACGAACCTCCTGTAAGCAATAATCCTGACAGAAAATCAATTGGTTCAGCAAAAAACATTGTCAAAACAGATATTATTTCCATTATCTCAGGAGAATTGCCTGTTTCGTGGGAACATAAATTCAGCAAACAAATCGGAATAGAAGCAGGAGCAGGCGTTTTATTACCTTATTATGTGAATATGAATATAATGCAATGGATGCTTTCAAAGCATAATACTTTTCCTGCTTTTACCAATACCAAAATGGGATTTTCCGCTCTTTTTGCTTTCAATTATTCTTTTTTGATGGATGAGAGATGGTCTATTGGTCCAGTGGTACATTATCGTCAGTATTCCGGCGTTTTGGTTTTGGATTATGGCGTACAATGCGGATACAAGGCTTTGTTTTTTAATCTACTCTCTGTCGATTTTGGGCTAAAGATGTATGGATTATGGCAAAAGTCACGGGATAATGTTACTTATTTCTATGATACAAGCAGCCCTTTCTCTGTCTTGGGATCATCTATCTCTATAAAATTAGGATATGTCATCAATTAGTTTGCAGTAGAAAAATGAATGCAATATTGACTTGTGATTAAGCTAAAAAAAATTGATTGTCATGGTTTTAGAATGAAAGGTTTTTTATTTTTTTCTTCTGTAACGAAAATAAATGTATTTTTTTTCAATTCGTATCTTATTTTTTTTTATCTTCGCAAAAATAAAATAGCATATATAAAATAATATGATGTTGGTAAAAAAGTTTCGATGTTTATTGATTTTTGCATTGATTTTCAATGGTGTAGCTTTTGCTCAAAAAACTCCGGCAGCAGAGGCGGATAAAGCGTTTAATTCGTTTCAGTACCAAATTGCTGCGGATTTGTACAAAAAAGCGTATGGAAAGGTAAAAAAGAACCCCGTCGAACGACGCAGGATTATGTTTCGGATGGCAGAGTCGTATTCCATGATGGGCGATCTGAAAAAAGCCGAACAACAATACCTTCGATTGGAGAAGTTGAACTATCAAAAGGATAATCCTTTGATTTTTATGCGTCTTGGAGATATTTACAGGATCAGAAAAAATTATCCGATTGCATTGCAGTATTACGAAAAGTATAAAAATGTTCGTGCTGCCGATCCCCGTGTCGATTCACGGATAGAATCCTGCAAATTAGCGCCGCAATGGATAACGAATCCTACGCGTCACGAGGTCGAGAACATGAAGAAATTCAATACAATTCAAAGCGACTGGTCGCCTTCGTGGGGATTGCCAAGCAGAGAAAATCAGATTGTGTTTTCTTCTTCGCGTGAAGGCAGTACGGGAAAAGGAGCGGATGAATGGTCGGGACAATCGTTTTCCGATCTGTATATGTCGAATAAGCCCAAAAGTAAATTGGTCGATTTTCCGGGAGAATGGACAACGCCCGTACTCTTGGACAATGCAGGGATTGTCAATACCGACGCCAATGAAGGTGAATCTTCTTTTAATCCCAAAGGCACTACGCTGTATTTCACACGTTGTCCCAACGAAAAGAAAGCGGTTTCATACTGTAAAATATATCAGGTAACGAAAAAAGGGAAATCGTGGGGAGAACCTGAAGAAATCAAAATCGGACC
>JAISRU010000194.1 GCA_031273515.1 Bacteroidales bacterium
AGGCAATCCGTATTCGGAAGGCTCTAACTGACGTACCATCAACGTCCCCTGTTGGGTTATGCGAGGATGCTGTTTTAAATATTCCACAATATAAAGTCGCAAAATACCGACATTGGTCAAATGACGTCCGTTGGGAATCAAACTTGTATCGATCTTCAATTGTGCATTATGATTGGCAATTTCCTGTTCTGCCTGTTCGATTGGTTTCTTTAAGACAGCTATCTGTTTAAATTGAGTTATCATTTCATCGCTACAAATTCGGATAGAGGTAACATCCACATTAAAAGAACGTTTAATTCGACGCATACCCTGTTCCTGCATACCGCGCCAGTTTTGAAACGAATCGGCAATCAGCTGTTTGACGGGAATGGTGGAAATCGTATTATCGAAATTCCTGACCTTCACCGATATTAAATTAATTTCTTCCACTGTACCGTCTGCTCCAAAGCGACTCATGGTAATCCAGTCTCCGTTGCGCACCAAATCGTTGGATGCAAGTTGAATACTGTAAACAAAACCTGTAATCGTGTCCTGAAAAACAAGCAACAACACCGCCGAAAAAGCGCCCAATCCTGCCAACAATCCAACAGGAGATTTGCCGATAATCACAGAAATGATTAAAATAACGGCAATCACCCAGAAAATAATGATAATGATTTGTGCATAACTTTTAACAGGTTTGTCTTTTGTTGCTTCTTTTTGTAACAGGATGTCAGAAAAAGAACGCATAAAGGTTGTCAGAATATAAGTAATGCTGACGATTGTAATAATACTGATCAGATACGACAAAAATACCTCAGGCTGACTGCCTGCATGAAAAAAATGCGGAAGCAGCTTGTTGATTATAAGCACAGGAATAAAAACCGAAAGTCCTGTAAAGAATTTCTCTTTCAGCAGGGTTTTCTTCCACAAAGAGGGTCGCCGCTTATCCGAATGTCTGATAAACAAACAAAGGATCCGGTGAAACACATAATAAAAAATGAATCCTGCAAAAATCAATCCTGACGTTATAATCAGGACAATCAATAATTTTGAATACGAAGCGCCTATACCCAATGTATTCAATAATTCACGTAACAAATCCGATACCCAATAAAACATATACTGAAATTTAAATTAAGTTTACTATTTCTTTTATTTATCCGTCATTGCGAGGAGCGAAGCGACGTGGCTATCCAGAGTATTCGTTCGTAATCTTCTTTGTATCTATTGTGTTTACAAGCATTCTGGATTGCAGCACTCCGCTTCGCTGTGTTCGCAATGACAGCTGTCTTTTTTGTTTTGTCATTTCCTTTATTTACCCGAAGGCAATTTTCAATTTTCAATTTTCAATTTAACTTGTTCCGCTTTTGTTTTGTATTCTTCAGACAGGGTTGTTTCTCCGAGTTTTTCGAGGGTCTGACTATAATGGATCAGTATCTCATATTCTTGATCACCTCCATGAGCGAGGGCTTTTTCCAACCATATCCGCGCATTTTTATAGTCCTGATTTTTATAAAATGCCCATGCGTAGGTATCTTCAAAGATGGCTGTATTCGGAGCTAATTCGACGGCTCTTTTTGCCAACTGCAATGCGTATTCCAAGCGATGATTGCGTTCGCTCAAAGAATAACTGTAATTATTCAGGAAGGTAGCATTTTGAGGATGTTTTCGCAAGAGTTCTTCGTAACGGGCGTCCGATTTTTCAAACTCTTTCAGATGTCCGTACGATTCGGCTAAAAAAAGATTAAACTGCATGATCAGCGCTTCTTCCGTTGCATATTGTTTTCCTTCTTCCAGAGCCGAAACCGCTTTTTCGTGTTCCTCTTTCGCCGAAGACGCTATTCCGCTCACCAAATAAGAAAATGCCTGCGTCGGAAATAAAGACATCGCTGTAAGACTTTGTTTTTCTGCTTCGTTCCACTCTTTCATATCCAGCAAAACAGCCAGATATTGTTGCCAGACCAAATATTTACTGTCGTCTAAAGCGATTACTTTTTCGTAAGCGGTTCGGGCTTCTCTCAAATGATTGTCCCTTGTTAAGAAATCGGCATATATACTCCATGCTTTTGGGTCGTCGGGATGTGCCTGTATCAAATTGTCCAACAAGAGACAGGTCTTCACGCTGTCTTTGGGAGAAGCATAATAGTTGAGCAGTATTTTTACTTTTTCGTCGATATTTAATTCGGGGGACGCAAAAGCTTTTTTCAGATATTCAAATGCTTCGTTGTATTTTTTGTTTTCCGTATAATAGTTGTATAGAGAAACATTGATGGCAGGATTATCAGGATCGACTTCTGCTGCTTTTTTCAGATAGGGAATAGCTTTCTCCTGCATTTTATTGACAATATACATATCTGCAATTTCCAGATAATATTTCGATTCGGAAGGATAGGCTTCAGCCAGTTTTTCTATTTCTTTGGCGGCATTATCGACTTTATCCAAATGAAGCCAGATACTTTTTTTTGCGTCAATCAGTTCTTCGTTGATTCCCACCTGCATTTCAATCATATTATATCCGTTGATAGCTTCTTTGAGTTTATTTTGATAGATTAAAGCGATCGTGTATTTTAAAAGATATTCTGGATTCTCTGGTTGAAGTTTAGCTATTTCATTCCACAGTTTTTCCGACAGCGCAAATTCTCTTCTCTGGTCATAGATTTCAGCGAGCAACACCTTGTACCAGATATTGGTATTGTCCAATTTGATAGCAGTATTCAATTCGTCGACAGCGCCCGAATAATCACTTTTAGACAATAATATTTTTGCATATTCATAACGGGCTGCATCGTGAGAAGGATCGGTTGCTTTTATTTCCAGCAGCAATTTTTCTGCCTGCGTATAATTGCCGTTCAGACGTTCCTTGACGGCGTCAATAAAGAGCGCCGTATTTTTACGTTGCGTTTCTTTACTTGCGATTGTTGTTTCCTGACCGACTTGTTGAACTTTTTGTTTTTTATCTTTCTTCTGACAGAAAGCCACACCTGTTATCAAGATAAAGAGGAGCGATAATAAATTGATTTTTATCATAATAATTATTTTATTTTCCTGTATGACCAAATCCGCCGATACCTCTTTGAGTTTCGTCAAGTTTGTCCACCAGAGCCCATGTAATTGTTTCATGTTTAGCGATAATCATTTGGGCAATCCGATCTCCGTGATTGACGGTAAATGGTTGATTGGATAAATTCACCAAAATAATTTTCAGTTCACCTCTGTAGTCAGCGTCGATAGTACCGGGAGTATTCAAAACGGTGATCCCGTTTTTTGCAGCCAATCCGCTTCTGGGACGTATTTGAGCTTCAAATCCTGCGGGTAATTCGATAAAAAGTCCTGTGGGGACAAGCGTCCTTTCCAAAGGTTGAAGTATAATGCTTTGCGTCAAATTAGCCCTGACGTCCATACCTGCAGACAACAGTGTTTCGTAGGTCGGCAGGGCATTGTTGGAATGATTTACTATTTTTACAGTCATTTTAATATGCATTGATATTTTTGTCCGATTCGCATAGACTAACGCAGCTATTCTCCAATTAGTATGAAAAAAGTGAACAAGTAGACACGTGGACAAGAACGCAAGCGACGAGGATACCCACACCGTCATTACTTCCCATTGTTTGAACTCTGATTTATCTGATTAACCGTGAACGAGTAGACAAGTAAACAAGTGAGATTACGAAAGAGTATTCTGGATTGCTACATTGCTCGTACCTCACAATTGACTACCGTCGAACTCCGTTTCGCAATGACGGCGTGGGTATTTGCGTCCGCAGGCAATTTTCAATTTTCAATTATCAATTTTCAATTTATTTTACTATCTTTGCAAATCATTAAAAATAGTATTAAACAAAAATAACAAATCAAAGATGAAGAAAACAGCATTATTATTGTGTAGCATTTTCTTTTTGAACATTTCGGTTTCCATAGCGGACGAAGGCATGTGGCTGTTGTCCCTGCTTGGAAAGAATTACGAAGAAATGAAACAAAAAGGATTTAAATTAACCCCCGAAGACGTTTACAGCGTCAATAAGGGATGTATCAAAGACGCCATTGTCGGACTTGGCAACGAAGGTCGTCCATTCCGACACTTTTGCACAGGCGAAATAGTTTCGGGCGAAGGATTGTTTCTGACAAATCATCATTGCGGATTCAGTATGATCCAAACGCATTCGACAGTCGAACACGATTATCTGCAAGATGGCTTCTGGGCTTTAGCGAAAGATCAGGAATTGCCTAACGAAGGTATAACAGCTTCCATTTTAATCAGCATGGAAGATGTTTCGGCTCAAGTACTGGCAAAACTCAATGACGCCATGTCGGAAAAAGAAAGGGACGAGGCAATTGAAGCCATCTCCAAAGAAATTGCAGACAAAGCCATGGAAAATACGCATTACACTGCCTACGTCGCCGATATGTTTAACAGCAATCAGTTTTTTCTGTTTGTATACGTTATTTATAAGGATGTGCGTTTGGTAGGTGCGCCTCCTTCTTCTATGGGAAAATACGGAGGAGATCCTGATAACTGGATGTGGCCCCGTCATACAGCCGATTTCTCGATGTTTAGAATATATACCGCTCCTGACGGATCGCCCGCTTCGTTTTCCAAAGAGAATATTCCGTTGAAACCCAAGCACTTTTTGCCTGTCAGCGCCAAAGGAATACAGGAAGGCGACTTTGCTATGATTTTAGGCTTCCCCGGCTCAACCAACCGCTTCATAACTTCGTACGGACTGGAAGAAACTATGCTAGCCAACAAATTACGCTATGACATCCGAAGCGTAAAAATTGATATTCTGCGTAAGGAAATGGCGTCTTCTCAGAAAATAAGGATACAGTATGCGACCAAATATGCACATTGTTCCAATTACTGGAAATATTCTTTCGAGCAAAACAAAGCGCTTAAAAGTCTGAACACAATGGGCGTAAAAAAACAAATCGAGTCGGACTTTACCGCTTGGGCTGCAAAAAATGACCCGAAATACAAAGACGCCCTCTCTCTTATCGAAAATGGATATGGCAGTCGCCAAGAATACGTGGGAGCCAGAACGTATCTCTATGAAGCCTTATTGACAGGTCCCGAATTGCCGTATTTCGCTTACCAGTGTTCGGGATTGATCGGTAAATTAGAAAGCAAAAATCAGGAAGAAATTAAAGCGCTTGCCGAAAAACTCAAAGTCGCAGGAAGTGAATTTTATAAAGATTATAATCCGCAAACCGAACAAAAAATACTTGCGGCTTTATTTGAATACGCCTACAACACAATGGATAAGAAGTTTTATCCCGATTTTTTCGCAACGATAGAAAAGAAATACAAAGGTGATTTCCAAAAATATGCTCAGGAACTATTATCTAAATCCGTATTTGCAACCGAAGAAAAATTCAATGCTTTCTTGGAAAAACCAACGCTGAAAGCACTCCAAAACGATTTGGCAATGCAAGCCGGCATCAGTATTATTGGCAAATACAGAGAAATATCCGGTCTTATGCGAGAAAATATAGATAATCTGTACAAAGGAGAACGTCTGTTTGTCGATGGACTGCTTCAGATAAATAAAGGGAAAGTCTTGTGCCCCGACGCCAATTCCACCATTCGGCTGACTTATGGAAATGTGCGTCAATATGCTCCTCGCGACGGCGTGGACTATCATTTTTATACCACCCTGAAAGGCGTAATGGAAAAAGAAGATACGACAAGTACCGACTTTATTGTTCCTCAGAAACTGAAAGACCTCTATCAGCAAAAAGATTACGGCAATTATACCAACGAAAAAGGAGAAATCGTTACCTGTTTTATTACCAATAACGACATCACCGGAGGAAATTCAGGCTCGCCCGTCATCAATGCAGAAGGACATTTAATAGGTCTGGCTTTCGACGGAAACAGTGAAGCGATGTCGGGAGATATTGATTTTGAAGAGAATCTGCAAAGATGTATTAATCTGGATGTGCGCTATATGCTTTTTATTATCGATAAATATGCAGGCGCAAAGAATCTGATTAATGAGATGACCATTGTACATTAGTCATCGTTATATATATGGATTTTTTTAATTATTAATTGAATTTAATTACTTGGTTGTTCTGTGGAAACGCAGGACAACCTTTTTTACAGCACAACACGGACTTTTCCGACACAAGCAAATAAAAATCTATCATTACTCTAACCTTTATCAGCGATATCACATGAGAAAAACATTTCTTTTACTAATCATGACAGCGTCGGCAGGAACATGGTCGATGGCACAAAACGAAAAAAACAGTTTTACATACAAAACAGGCAGCGCCGAAATCATATTGCTTTCGGAAGGACAACAGCAGGGAAAGACGTCCGTTTTAATCGGAGCTACGTCGGAAATGCTTGAAAAGTACGTCCCTGACGGCGTATTTCCGAATGCGGTCAATGCTTTTTTAGTACGACAGTCAGGGAAAACAATTTTGGTCGACGCCGGATTTGGAACACAATTGTTCGATCATCTTCAACGTCTTGGGGTCAGTCCCGAACAGATTGACGCCGTCTTGCTCACCCACATGCACGGCGACCATATCGGAGGTATGTTGCGCGAAGGAAAAACAGCTTTTCCGAATGCAGCGGTCTATATCTCTCAAGCGGAACACGACTACTGGACAAGCGACAAAGAAATGAACCGTCTTGCTGAAAATCGACACGGCGGATTCCTGAATGCACGTAAAGTGATTTCCGCTTACAAAGATCGTCTGCATCTTTTTCTTCCGAACGAAGCAGGGAAAGAAGCGTCTGGCTTAATAGCCGGAATATCAGCAATAGCCGCCTACGGACACACGCCCGGACATACGGCGTTTTTAGTGTCGTCGGACGGCAATCGTTTGCTGATATGGGGCGATTTGACTCATGCAATGGCAGTCCAAATGCCTTATCCCAATGTAGCGGTAACCTACGACGTAAATCCTGAACAGGCAGTCATTACACGACAAAGACTGTTGGAATATATCACGCAGGAGGCTATTCCTGTAGCGGGTATGCACATTGCTTATCCTGCAACGGGGAAGATATGGAAATCGGGAGAAGGATATTTTTTCGAGCCGTGTATAGACAAAGAAGCCGTCGAACAGGCAATCCGGCGACAGTTAACGAAATATCCCGAAGCGCGTCTGCAGGATATTTACAAGAACTGCTTTCAGGATTATTTCGGTCCCGAACATTTGCTAAAAGACACGGTAGCCGCAGACCGTTATCTTCAACAGGAACTTGCTTTGTGTTCTCCATGCACCGGCAACTGGATTGAACCCGCAGGCTGGGAAGGAAATTTCTGTCGGGTCGATCTTTGCATATTGAAAGAAAATAAAATCGCTTATCAGGATTTCCTGAATGCCTTTATTGCAAGCGCAAATCAAACCACGCCTCCGCCTCTGTCGGCATGGAAGGATACATGGCAGGAAATTCTATCTATTATAGACGACATGCATCTCAA
>JAISRU010000275.1 GCA_031273515.1 Bacteroidales bacterium
TTGACGCACTTCTTGGAAAATGCCTCCAACATTCTGCCAGCCACCATTTCATAAATCGTTTGTTCGTCACCGGAAAGTCCGGCAGGAGCATTTTCGGTAATCAAAAGGGCATGGTGGTCTTAACCCGAATAATTTATTAACCCGATATTGCTACATTTGTATTTGGAAAGCATTGTAAAACAGGTAGATAAAATTAAAATCTTTAGAAAAATTTCCTGATAATAATACTTTTGAGATATTATTATAATATTTGCTTGATGATTTTCACTCAAAATCGCGCAAACATTTTTTTAACAAATAATATTTTATACATGAAAGAAAGAATTTTATTAGAGGAACTTCTACAATCTTTTGAGAAAGAATTGCAGAAGGCAGGGCTGACAAATGGCTCTATTGGACAGTACAGATGTCAAGGTATATACCCTTACAGTGAGTATTATCACAAAGCAGACATGAAGTTTTATGACCGCAAATTCAACGAGCAGATTATCTCTGAAACGGAATCTAAATATACGCGAGGGCTTATCTCACCAAAGCGTATGTGGGCAACACGTAAGGTTGCGATATTGTTGGATGGATTCAACAAAACGGGCGAGATTATATTGAAGCGAATTTGTAGAGGTTCAAAAGTGAAGATTAATTCCGCGTATTATTCAGATATTCTGCAACGCTTTAAAGAAGCAGAGTTGAATTTGGGCTTACGAACGGAGGCCACGATTGTAGCAGAAACGATCCTGCTCAGGCATTTTTTCGTCTGGCTTGAAAATAACGGATATTCAACTCTTAGAAAAATTGACCTTAAGGGTGTCAGCCAGTATTTGACGCACTTTTCTATAAAAAATCAGGGTAGTATAGATAAGATGTTAGGGGTATTACGAAAATTTTATGCTTTTTTACGGCAATACGAAATTTCCACCGCAGACTTCAGTCCGGCTTTAATTGCAGGGCATTCAAAACGTCGAAAACTTAGACCTGTGATTTCAAATGTCGGAGCAGAGAACATTCTGTCTTTGGTAAATACTGCCCATTCAATTGGTAAAAGAGATTATGCGATATTGACAATAGCGAAAAATTTGGGCATACGCGGCGGCGATATTGTTAATCTGAAACTGAATGATGTAAATTGGCACACGCATGAAATCATATTCCGGCAAAACAAGACCGGAACAGGGATTACACTCCCGTTGACGCCGATTGTTGGTAACGCTATTGCAGACTATATACTGAACGGTCGTCCGGAAACAGAAGCTGAATATATTTTTGTTCGCCATATTGTTCCCATAAAGAAACTCGTCAACACAAGCAACATTTTCAGAAGATATGCTTCAACAAGCCTGATAGAGAAATGGGCAGGTTTTCACAGCTTCAGGAGAGGTGTTGCCTCACGAATGCTTAATGCCGGCGTTGAACCTGACACCGTAAAAGATGTTTTAGGACAAACAAAAATTGATTCGTTAAAACCTTACTATCGCATCAGTGATATCCGCTTGAAATCCTGCGCTCTTACTCTTGACGGAATAGAAACTTCACAGGAGGAATTGCTATGAAACTGGTGAAACGAGAGTTTAACGGAGTATTTGCCGGGCATATTGTTGGATTTATCAATAAAAAACACGCTATGGGATATGATTATCGAGAAGGCGCATATATCATGTATTCTTTTGAGAAATTCTGTATCAAGTATTTCCCTGAAGTTTCCGTGCTTAATCAGGAAATTACGTTAAAATGGGCTGAAAAACGGGATATGGAAAAAAGCAGTTGTCAATTAAATCGCATTTCTGTGGTTCGGGAATTTGCCCGCTATATGAACAGCATTGGGATCCCATCATATGTAATACCACTTGGATTTCATAAAAAATTTCAGGCAAACGAACGACTTGTTCCTCATATTTACACGAAAGATGAACTTACTGCAATTTTTAGTGCAGCAGACAAATATGCATACCAGCGCAAATCTCCGGCAATGCACTTGGTAATTCCTGTCATATTTCGTTTGATGTACTGTTGCGGATTACGTCCTGTAGAGGCTCGCCGACTACACATTGAAGACGTTAATTTGACGTCAGGATGTATAAAAATTGTCGAATCGAAAGGACATAAAGACCGCATTGTCGTTATGTCTGACGATATGCTTAAATTGGCAAGGCAATATAATACAAAGGTAGAGCAGATTTATCCCAACAGGGAATATTTCTTTCAAAGCCGAACAGGTAAAATGTATTCGGAGCCTTGGAGTACAGATAATTTTAAAAAATTATTAATATCTGCCGGATTACATAGAGAGTACGGGAAAAATCCGCGTGAATACGACCTTCGACATACTTTTGCCACACACCGTTTATACAAATGGTTACAGGATGGCGAAAATATCAATGCGTGTTTGTCATATTTGAGTGAATACATGGGACATGCAAAATTGTCCAGCACAATGTACTATATTCATCTTGTCCCTGAATTTTATCCTAAAATGATTGAACTTGGTTTAGAAAGTTCTATAAATATTATTCCAGATATGCCATTATGAAAATAAGAGATGAACAATTTTACAAGTCGATCAGGGATTTCCTGGATATTTATCTTTTGAAACAGAAAAATTACAGCCCAAATACAAAGAGGGCGTACAGGATTGCGTTAAGCCAGTTTCTTGATTATCTAAAGGAAGAACATGCCCTGTTGTACAGCCAGATAGGCTTTGAACAGATGAATTACGACAATATATGCGGTTATTTATCATGGTTAGAGAACATTCGCCATTGCGGTATTCAAACGGTAAATCAACGACTAATGGCTATACGTTCGTTTGCTAAATATGTCAGTATTATTGACCCTGCGAAAATCTATTTTCAAGTGCAATTGTCCAATGTCCCACACAAAAAGGAGCCATTGAAGGTTGTAGAACATTTAAGCGAAAGTATTTTAAAATGTCTATTTAAACAGCCGGATACTTCAAAATTCAACGGCAGACGGGATCAGTTTT
>JAISRU010000007.1 GCA_031273515.1 Bacteroidales bacterium
CCATTCCTTTTGTCTATTAATCCTTTTTAGTTTGAATTTCCCTGCTAATATTCAGCCTGAACTTTGACCTATTGAAGTATGGGACTAAAAAACAGCCTGAATTTTGACCTATAGACCTCCATTATCAATTGTCAATTGTCCATTATCAATTCTCCATTCTCCATTCTCAATTTATTTGTGTACTTTTGCAGTCGGAGTAAAATAAACATCAATGTCGAAAATAGTTTTTATCTTTATGGGAGTATTATTAAGTGTTACGGTGGTTGGTCAGCAGAAAAGTTTTTATGATTTCACGGTCAAGACGATCGATGGAGAAGATTTTCCGTTGTCGGGTCTGAAAGGGAAGAAGGTCATGGTTGTGAATGTAGCGTCTAAATGCGGACTTACTCCGCAATATGAACAGTTACAAGCCTTATATGCAAAATACGGAAAAGAGAACTTTGTTATCATAGGTTTTCCTGCCAACAATTTCAGGGGACAGGAACCGGGGACAAACGAAGAAATACAAGCATTTTGTTCAACGACCTACGGCGTGGATTTTCCGATGATGTCGAAAATATCGGTCAAAGGAGACGATATACATCCGTTGTATAAATGGCTCACGTCAAAAAGCGAAAACGGCAAAGAAGACGCCGAAGTAAGCTGGAACTTTCAGAAATTCCTTATCGACGAAAACGGGAATTGGATACGGTCAATCGACCCCAGAACAACGCCCCTGTCGGAAGAAATTATTTCATGGATTGAAAATAAATAAACTCGCTTACACCATATCGCATCAAGGTCAGTATAAAACACCGATGTATGGACTCTTCCGTTTTTGATAAGTTGAAATTGTTGGCAGAAGCCGCTAAATATGATGTTTCGTGCGCTTCGAGCGGGACTGCGCGAAAGAATAATCACGGCGGTATTGGTTCGGCGTCGGCATGGGGTATTTGTCACAGCTTTACACAAGACGGTCGCTGTGTTTCCCTGTTGAAAATCATGCTCACCAATCACTGCAAGTTCGATTGCGCTTATTGCGTGAACAGGATCAGCAACGATATTCCGCGGGCTACATTCAGCGTCTCGGAATTGGTGGAACTGACGATAGAATTTTACCGTCGCAACTATATCGAAGGACTTTTTCTGAGTTCCGGCGTAGTCCGTAATGCAGATTATACCATGGAACGAATGGTCTGCGTCGCCAAAACCTTGCGATTGCAGCATCGTTACAACGGATATATTCATCTCAAGGCAATTCCGGGTGCAAGTCCCGAATTAATGGCGCAGGCAGGATTGTATGCCGACCGTCTGAGCGTAAACATTGAGATGCCGTCGGAACAAAGTCTGAAATTGGTCGCTCCTCAAAAAGATTATCCGAGCGTCTTTGCTCCGATGGCTTATATTCATCGGAACTTTTTAGAAAGCAGAGAAGATAAACAAAAATTTCGTCATGCGCCTCTCTATGCCCCCGCCGGACAAAGTACGCAAATGCTTATCGGCGCCTCGCCCGAAAACGACAGTCAGATTCTAAAAATGGCTTCTCTTCTTTATAAACGTCCGTCTATGAAGCGGGTCTATTATTCGGGATATATTCCTGTCAACAATGCGGATAATCGTCTGCCTGTCCTGAGCGCTCCGCCGCTTGTGCGGGAAAACAGACTCTATCAGGCAGATTGGCTGATGCGGTTCTATCAATTCAGGGTCGAGGAAATCGTCAATGAACAGTATCCTGATTTAGATATGGATATCGACCCGAAACTGGCTTATGCGCTCAGACATCCCGAATTATTCCCCGTCGATATTAATACGGCTGACTATGAAATGATTTTGCGCGTCCCCGGTATCGGACTAAAGTCGGCAAAACTGATAGTAAGTTCCAGACGTTACGGTCGATTAAATGCCGAACATCTACGGAAAACAGGCGTAGTTATGAAACGGGCAAAATATTTTATCACCTGTAACGAACTCCCCCTGATTACGATTCACGAAATACAACCCGCTCATTTGCGACGAATGTTTCTGGAAGAAAAACAAAGGAAAAACAAGCATACCATGCAACTGCAATTATCCTTTCCCGAATAACGATGACACAAAAAGAGGAAAACAAGGATTTGTCTTTTATTTACGACGGCACATTGGAAGGTTTGTTTACCTGTGTTTTCGAGGCTTTTGCCGCAAAACAAATCCCTCGACAGATACTGAAGCAAGAAATTCCCTCGTTTTTTACGGAATTTTATACTGTTCGGACGGATACAATCAAAGCAAACAGGGTCTTGAACGGATTGAGAACAAAGCTGTCGAAATCGGCGCTGAATATGTTGTTTGTCTGCTGGCTGTCGGAATTGAAAGAAATGGAAATGTTGATTTTCAATTATATCTACAAGTCGTTTACAGCAGAGCAGTCGATTGAACTGAACTTTGCCGATGCGGATGTTCTGTCGTTGTCCCGTATCTGTAAAAAAATAAGCAGCGAGGCGGAAAAGGTACGACAGTTTGTTCGTTTTCAGAAGACGGTCGATGATACTTATTTTGCGGTCATCGAGCCTTTGTATAATGTATTGCCATTGGTATCGAATTTCTTCGAGAACCGTTTTGCCGACCAGCAGTGGATCATCTATGACACAAAACGAAAATACGGATTGTATTATGATCTGCAAAAAACAGAGATTGTTTATTTTGATAATCTGAAAGTAAACACCAACGGAAAACTGCTTCCCGAATTGCTTGCACAGGACGAATGCAATTTTCAACATTCATGGAAGGAATATCTGCAAGCGCTTACTATTGCGGAACGAAAAAACCTGAAACTGCAACGTCAGCACATGCCCAAACGATTTTGGAAATATCTGACAGAAAAACAAATCTGAATTGTTGTTGTTTAGGAATGAAAAAAACTTATAACAGATTTATATTGAGCGTAGTCGAAATATGAAGTTCGACCTCGAAGAGGTCAAATGTTTATAGAAGAAATGTACACCTCTATTGTACGACCCTGAAGGGGTCGAATTGAAACACAACCTCTTTTTCTATAAACATACGATGTCTTCGACATCAAAACTGTCATACATTATTTATTTCTCATTTCTTATGGTTGTATCTTCCTGACGAAAGGATGTTTATCGGTTGTCGGAGCAGAAAGACAATCCGCATTGCGAATACGATGTACAATTTCGATACTGGGTTTGGCGCAATCCAGACCGAATCCGTTTCCTGACAACAGCTGCTGATAACTGACCGTATGCAGATCGGCAAAACCTTCTGTAAATTCGAGTTCCTGATTGTCGACAAGGACGCTACGATACGACATTTGTCCTTTTTGTTTTGACTTATCGGGCAGATGAGCGGGATCGATACTCAGAAACCAACGAACACGCGCCCGTTCCAACTGCAAAAATCCCGCACACCATGACGAGTTTCGACAATGAACCGTATTTGTTTTCACCTCGCCAAACAGATAATAGAGCATGTCGAAAAAATGAATGCCGATATTGGTAGCAAGTCCGCCCGATTTTTCATCGTTTCCTTTCCATGAATAGTGATACCATTTCCCGCGACCTGTGATATAGGTTAAATCCACATCGTGTATTTTGGCGGATTTATCAGCGTCTATTTTGTTTTTCAATGCCACGACAGCAGGATGATGACGCAGTTGCAAAATGGTATATATCTTTTTCCCTGTTTCCTTTTCCAATTCCGACAAAGCCTCCGCATTCCAGGGATTGAGAACCAAAGGTTTTTCACAGATAGCATCGGCATTGTTCCTCAGCGCCATACGGATATGGGCGTCGTGTAAATAGTTGGGGGTGCAGATGCTGAAATAATCTATCGGAACGCCATGGATCGCATGTTGGATTTTATAGATATGTCGTTCAAAACGTTCTGCTTCCGTAAAGAAGTCGGCAGCGGGAAAATAACTGTCTACAATACCGACATTATCCTGTTTATCCAAGGCTGCGGACAAATTATTTCCTGTTTCTTTTATAGCTTTGAGGTGTCGGGGGGCGACGTATCCTGCCAGACCTAATAATGCAAAATTCTTCATAACTTTTATTCTTCCTGTTTACTCACCTGATTATTTTTCAATAGATACACCTGCTGACTTTCCGGACAAACAGCTTTTCCCTGACTGTCAAAATACAGACGATGTCCATATTCGCTCATCCAACCGATCTGACGCGCAGGATTTCCTATCACCAAAGCATAGTCCGGAACAGGTTTGGTAACGACCGACCCTGCACCGATAAAGGCATATTTTCCGATGTCGTGTCCGCAGATAATGGTTGCGTTGGCGCCGACAGTTGCCCCTTTGCGGATATATGTTTTCTTGTACTGATCTTTCCGACAGACGGCGCTACGCGGATTAATTACATTGGTAAAGACTGCGGAAGGACCAAGGAAAACGTCGTCTTCGCAGATAATTCCCGTATAGACGGAAACATTATTTTGCACCTTTACATTGTTCCCCAGAATTACATGCGGAGAAATAACCACATTCTGACCTATATTACAATTCTGTCCGATGATACATTCAGACATGATATGAGAAAAATGCCAGACAGTCGTACCGTCGCCGATGATACAACCTTCATCCGCTATTGCCGTTTCGTGAATTTGATATGACATATTGTTTTTGTTTGCAAAAGTACACAATATAATTGACAATTGAAAATTGATAATTACCATTCGGGTGCAAATAAGTTACCCGTCATTGCGAACGTAGCGAAGCGGAGTGTGGCAATCCAGAAATGGTTAATGATTAATGGTTAATGGTTAATGCCTGCGGTCGATTATTATTTCCCGCAGATCACGCAGAACTCCGCAGAACAACGCAAAAGTTACACAGAGGTCACAGAGAAGACACAGAGTTTTTTTCTCAGTGTTCTCTGTGCCTTCTCTGTGTTCTCTGTGAAACCTTTTTTATCTTTCTGGATTGGCTGCGCTACGTTTGCAATGACGTGAAAAATAATCGTCCTGTTTTCAGATAGTTACATGTTTGCTTTTCCCTCTTTTTTTATTAATATGAATCCCC
>JAISRU010000029.1 GCA_031273515.1 Bacteroidales bacterium
CGACAAGACGAAAACAAAAAGATAATAGCATATTCTGCCAAAAATTACATCAATTTTGAACATAAGATACTAACGGGACAGGCGTTGCCGTCCTTTATGCGACAATTTGAAATGCACCCGATTGTGGATTAATTCGGTTAATTCTTTTTTGAGGCGCTATGAAACACCCATGACAAAATAAATTTGGACACACAAGGGGATGATTATATAAAGACAGTCCTCATTGCGAGAGTGAAGCAATGTGGCAATCCAGAAATATTCTTTCGTGGGCTCGCTTGTTCACTCGTTTACCTGTCCACTTGTTCACTATTATAAAGATTTCGTTTACAATAATTTATTCCGTAGATTAAAATCGACATTTCAGGTTCGATAAAAAAATATTTGCGATTTTGACCTGCTTAGTATTATCATATCAAAATAAATGATATTTTTGCAAATCGAAATTTAGTGTGTAAAAAAACAGTATCGACGTGAGAACATTTAGAAAAGGCGGAGTACATCCGCAAGAAAATAAATTAGCGCATCATGCTCCATTTGAAGATTTTCCGTTGCCCAAGCAGGCAGTATTATATGCAACGCAGCATCTGGGAACTCCTTCGGTTGTGATCGTGGAAAAAGGAGAGAGTCTTAAAACAGGTCAGCTGATTGCAAAAGGAGAAGCATTTATTTCGGCAAATTTGCATTCTCCCTGTACGGGGACGGTTGCTAAAGTAGAACCTGCGCCGGAGATGAGCGGATACAAAAAAATGGCGATTACGATTGATGTACAAGAAGAAGACGTATGGGAAGAAGGTATTGATACCTCTCCCGAAATAGACAGAGAAATAAAACTTTCCTCTGCCGAAATCATTGAGAAAATAAAAGAAAAAGGAGTAGTCGGATTAGGCGGAGCCTGTTTTCCTACCCACATCAAACTGATGGTTCCGCCGGGAAGAAAAGCCGAATATTGTATCATCAATGCCGCCGAATGCGAACCATATATCTCGGTTGACAATCGAATTATGTTAGAGAGAACGGAAGAATTTCTTGTCGGCGCCTGTATATTGCGGACGGCTTTGGGATTGTCTTCGGTCGATATTGGCGTCGAACACAATAAACCGGAAGCTATTGCTCGTCTGAAAGAGGTCGCCGCCGATTTCAAGGGAATAAACATTCATACCTTGCGCACAAAATATCCTCAGGGAGCGGAAAAACAATTGATAAAAGCCATTACAAATCGTGAAGTCCCTGCGGGAAAATTACCCATCGACGTGGGTTGCGTGGTGGATAATGTAGCGACAGCTTTGTCGGTATACGAAGCCGTGCAAAAAAACAAACCGCTTATTGTGAGTTATATAACCTATTCGGGAAAATCGGTCGCGATTCCGAAAAACTACAGAGTGAGATTGGGTACTCCTCTCAGTCAGATTATCGAAGCCAACGGCGGATTGGCTGCCAATACGGGAAAAGTAATCAGCGGAGGTCCGATGATGGGAAAAGCCATTACCAATCTGAATGCCGGCATTACCAAAGGATTTTCTTCTCTTTTGCAGCTTGAAACAAAAGAAGCAAAGCGATTTGCTCCAGTCAATTGCATTCGTTGCGGAAAATGCGTAGACGCATGTCCCATGGGATTAGAGGCTTATCTTTTAGCTCCTCTGGCAGAAAACAGTCGATGGGAAGACGCTGAACAGGCTTCGGTTATGAGTTGTATCGAATGCGGAAGTTGTCAGTTTATTTGTCCTGCCAATCGTCCATTGCTCGATTATATCCGTTTGAGTAAAAATAAAACAGGGGAAATGATACGTTCCCGCGTTCTAAAATAATTGTAAATCTAAACAAGTAAAGACATGAGTTTATTACATATATCAGGTTCTCCACACGTTCACACTAACGATAGTGTAAAGAAAATTATGTGGACGGTAGTTATTGCGTTAATTCCTGCGATGGTTTTTTCGTTTATTTATTATGGTATTGATGCCGTTCGCGTTACGCTTATCAGTGTCGCGGCATGTGTTGTTGCGGAATGGTTTTTTCAGCGGTTTTTCCTCAAAGAGAAGTCGACGATTTCCGACGGTTCGGCAGTGATAACAGGCATGTTGCTGGCGTTTAATGTGCCAAGCAATCTGTCGTGGTGGATTATTCTCATTGGAGCGCTTATCGCTATTGGCGTCAGCAAGATGGCATTTGGCGGTTTGGGCAAAAATGTGTTCAATCCAGCGTTGGTCGGACGGGTGTTCTTATTGATTTCTTTTCCTCAACAGATGACGTCCTGGACCCTGCCCTCTCAGGGATTTATGAATGTGGACGCCGCTACAGGAGCGACTCCTCTTGCGGTGATCAAATCGGCTATGAATGCGGGAGAAAAACCGACAGAACTGCTCGACAAACTCCCTACATACGCGCAACTCCTGATAGGAGAACGAGGCGGTTCTATAGGAGAAATTGCGGCGCTTGCTATCATCGCAGGAGGGATTCTCCTGTTGATCCGTAAGATTATCTCGTGGCATATTCCTGTAACGTTCATCGGGACGGTTTTCCTTTTTTCGGCGATACTGCATTTGTACAATCCTGACCTTTACATTACTCCTGAGTTTCACATCCTGACAGGAGGATTATTGCTTGGCGCTGTCTTTATGGCGACGGACATGGTTACGTCTCCGATGAGCGGGAAAGGAAAAATTATCTTCGGTATCGGCTGCGGATTACTGACTATTCTTATTCGGGTCTGGGGAAACTATCCCGAAGGAGTATCTTTTGCCATTCTGATTATGAATGCCTTCGTTCCTCTAATCAACAAAGGACTTAAACCTAAACGCTTTGGACAATGATTAATGATTAATGGTTAATGATAAATGGTTAATGCCATTCGGACACAAATACCCACGTCGTCATTGCGACGGCGTAGCCGGTGGCAATCCAGAAATTGTCTTGAACTCTGATTTATTAGTGAACAAGTCGACAAGTGGACAAGAAAACAATTCTGCCGTATTCTGCGTAAATCAGCGGGGATTTGCGGTAATCTGCGGGAAATAATAGCGGTATTCTGCGGGAAACAATCTTCGTCGCTTTACGCCATTCTCAATTTATTTTGCTTGTTCAATAAAAATCTCTTAAGGAATGAAAAATAAAAAACTTATAACGGATATGAAATTCGACCTCGAAGAGGTCAAATGTTTATAGCAGAAATGTACGCCTCTATTGTGCGACCTCGAAGGGGTCGAGACGAAAACAAAAAAAAGTCAGCAAAAAAAAGAAACAGAGCAAAAGTCCGCAATCCAATAGATTTCACAGCAGATACATCTGCGCACGTGTGCGGCAAAATCTGCGTCAGGGAGAAAATTTATCTGCATCAGGGAGAAAATTTATCTGCATCAGGGAGAAAATTTATCTGCATCAGGGAGAAAATTTATCTGCGTCAGGGAGAAAATTTATCTGCATCAGGGAGAAAATTTAGCCGGACAAGCGGAAAAAAATGATAGCTGATAATGAAACAGTTAGAAGAACATTCATAGATGTGTGTTTCATCAAGTCGTTTCTGTTAAAATTGTCTGAACCGCATTAAACAAATCGGAAATTTTTAGTCATGCCATACGGATGAAAATACCCAATGCCGTCATTGTAAGTCCCCACCCTGCCGTCGGGTCGTCAGGGAAAAAAGGAGGATGACGTAAGATGATTTCTCTTTGGAGAGGTCGTCTTAGGTGAATGTCCTACGGACAATATGGTTAAGAGAGGTGTCGTGTTTTCTATTGATATGTATCCCCTGACGGGGAAATTCAAATGTCCGTAGGACATTCATATCAATAGAAAAGCATGAATACCATAAAAACAAATCCCCGTATGGGATTCATATCAATACAAAAAGAGGAAAAAAGGGGGAAGATAATAATCGTCGCTTTGCGCTCTTGTTTACTCGTTTACCCTTTTCGGGTAAATATTAGGGAAATATTGGGTAAATAAAACAATGAAAAAATCAATTTATATTTTTTATCTTTGCAAAAAATATAATTTATTTGTCATGAAAAAAATAATTTGTTGTTTAGTATTTTTTCTTATGTGTTCGAACTGTTTGTCAGCACAAGAAACCGACTCGAAGCAAGAGTTTGGAGTGTATTTAAAAGGAAGTCTTGTTCATAGTTATAAATTTAAGTTGAACAATACTTTGAGCAATATGGGTTCTAAAAAACTTCCTGAAGTGCTTGCCGGTGGTGTTTTGGGTATATTCTATGGCATTAAAAACGTAGAACTTACATTGGATTTCGGAGCGGAAGGATTCTATAGTAAAACAAACACACGATTGTTTAATTTTCTTGCCAATGTATCAGCAGGGTACAAATTGACATTACCCAAAAAAAACAGTTTGATTTTTGCAGGTAATATCGCTTATGAGGGGTACAATGTATTTGCCCATACAGTAGACGGTAATCTGGATTTTGAAAATGCTGCTTTAATTAATGCTACTATGTTTCATTTGGAGTTGCAACAGCTTATGGCGGGACCCAAAATTACATGGAGAAACCGAATGTGTGATGTCTCCGTTGGTTATGATATTGGTTGTATTCCGCTACGTTGGACGTCTGGCAGGATAAACCTTTCAAACAGTCCAAAAGAAAGAATTGACAGAGTACATTTAAGTCTTGCGGTTCATCTTGCAAAATATGACTTATAGGTCGAAGGATTAGAAAAGACGCTCTAATAATTCTTTCACTAAACATATTGAACGGGGGAAACTTCTCCCGTTTTTTTTTGTCTATTTATTGCAGGACGGGACACTTTGTTACTACTGCCGAATTTATAAACATATATACAATAATCGGATTTTATTGCGTTATAAGTGCTGTAATCAGTAACAAAATTGTCATGAGAAATACACATATTGGCGCTTTGATACGGGAAAAACTAAAAAAAGAAGGACGCTCCGTAGTATGGCTTGCAGAAAAAATAAATTGTACTCCTTCAAATGTTTATAAAATATTTGGCAAATCCGCAATAAATACAGAACAACTTCGAGCTATATCCGATGCTCTTGATTTTGACTTTTTTTCCTGTTATTGCTTAACAGAGGAAGATAAATAATTCAAGACAATAATCCTGTAAATCGACGCACGAAGCGAGAGTAGCGGCAAACTTGTTTGCTGCTGCCGAACAAGAAGGAGAGAGGCGAAGCCAATCCTGATTCAGACAAAAGGAGTGAACGGGTAGTAGAGTAGGGTAGGGGATAAACGACGATTGCGCTCCCGCCAGACACGAATGCGCAACTGAGAGACACGAGTGCGCAACTGAGAGACACGAGTGCGCTGTCGACAG
>JAISRU010000107.1 GCA_031273515.1 Bacteroidales bacterium
CATTCATAGATGTGTGTTTCATCAAGTCGTTTCTGTTAAAATTGTCTGAACCGCATTAAACAAATCGGAAATTTTTAGTCATGCCATACGGATGAAAATTCCCAATGCCGTCATTGTAAGTCCCCACCCAGCCGTCGGGTCGTCAGGGAAAAAAGGAGGATGACGTAAGATGATTTCTCTTTGGAGAGGTCGTCGCAGGTGAATGTCCTACGGACAATATGATTGGGGGGAGGCATCGCATTTTCTATTGATATGTATCCCCTGACGGGGAAACTCAAATGTCCGTAGGACATTCATATCAATAGAAATGCATGAACACCATAGAAACAAATCCCCGTATGGGATTCACAACATTAGAACAGCATATTTCGACCAAAGAAAATGTTCCAACGATAGAAAAATGCAAATGTGTAACCGTCTGAAAACAGGACGATTATTTTTACGTCATTCTAAACGGAGTTCAACGGTAGTCAATTGTGAGGCACGAGCAATGTGGCAATCGACGCACGAAGCGAGAGCATAGGCAAACTTGTTTGCTGCTGCCGAACAAGAAGGAGAGAGGCGAAGCCAATCATGATTCAGACAAAAGGAGTGAACGGGTAGTAGAGTAGGGTAGGGGATAAGCGACGATTGCGCTCCCGCCAGACACGAATGCGCAGCTGACAGACACGAGTGCGCAGCTGACAGACACGAATGCGCAGCTGAGAGACACGAATGCGCAACTGAGAGACACGAGTGCGCAGCTGAGAGACACGAGTGCGCAGCTGAGAGACACGAATGCGCAACTGAGAGACACGAGTGCGCAACTGAGAGACACGAATGCGCAACTGAGAGACACGAGTGCGCTGTCGACAGACACGACTGCGCTGCCGACAGACACGAATATGCTATCGACAGAAAAAAAACAACAAACAGAAACAGGCAGAAATACAGTATGTTATCTATTCTTGTTGATAGATAATTCAGTCCTGTGGAAAAAAAAATCGTATAAAAAAAATCGAAATAGATTGTAGTTTCATTTTATTTTGTTACCTTTGCGTTTTTAATAGGGTGAGATTATATTATGGATAATACGTTACAGGAATTTGACAGGGTTGTCGCTGAGTGTAAGGACATTTTCATCAGTAAGATGCACGATTACGGCGTTGCTTGGCGGATATTACGATTACCGTCTGTTACCGATCAGATATACATTAAGGCGCAACGGATCAGAAATGTCGAAGAAAAAGGGATAAACAAAATAAATGAAGATATTACTTCCGAATTGAGAGGAGTAGTCAATTATGCTCTCATAGCTCAGATGCAGTTTGCTTTGGAGCCTGCTTCTTTTGAAAAATGGGAAATTCCTTCGGAAGAAGTAATGACATTGTACGACAAATATGTGGAAAACGCAAGAAATTTGCTCGCCGATAAAAATCACGATTACGATCAGGCGTGGCGAAATATGCGTATCAGTTCACTGACAGACATTATCTTAATGAAAATTCTACGTATCAAACAAATAGAAAACAATCAACGGCAGACCCTTATTTCGGAAGGCGTCGACGCCAACTATTATGATATATTAAATTATGCTATCTTTGCACTCATTAAATTAACACCTCAAAAACAGTAACTATGCGACAATACGGAAGATCAAAGTCAACAAAAAACACAATGTATTACATACGTAATGTATCCCGCATCTTGATCGGGCTTTTATTTATTTTTTCAGGATATGTAAAGATGGTCGATCCTTATGGATTTGCCCTGAAAATAGAGGAATATTTTGTATCCTTTGGCATGGATTTCATGACGCCGACAGCCATGATCTTTGCCTTTTTAGCCATTTGCGCCGAATTTCTTTTGGGATGGGCGCTTTTGCTTGGCATTCAGATGCAGTTAGCGGCATGGGGATTGCTGTTATTCATGGGATTTTTCACCCTGCTTACATGCTGGCTTGCCTTCGCCCTTGACATCGTTGCCCTTGTTAATCAGTTATTCAACAAAGACTTTGAGATTTTTGTCGTTACCGATTGCGGATGTTTCGGCGACTTTCTGGTTCTGACCAATCATCAGACGTTTTACAAGAACCTCATCTTTTTATTCTTCACCCTTATTATATTTGCGCAGCGAAAGAAATACAAACCTCAGCAATGGTATTATATTACACAATGGTTACCGCTTTTGTTGGCGGGCGGATTTTCTCTTTTCACGCAAATATACTGCCTGCGTCACGAGCCGTGGCATGATTTCAGACCATGGAAAACAGGTAATTTCATTGCGGGTGAAACTTATTCACAGGCTCCCGAAATTGATTTTATATTCCGATATAAAAACAATGTAGATAATACTGTTCGGGAAATAACGATGAGCGAATTGACGGAAATTTCGGACGATAGCATTCAGTCTTTGGATTTGGAAACCAATTATACGTATTACGACAGGATAGAAAAAGTAATCACTCCGGGTATAAATGCCCGATTAGCCGATTTCAGTATTACCGATCCCGAACAAAAGCAGGATATTAAAAATGATGTTATTCTGTCGAATAATTATACCTTGATTATATTTATGCACGATGTTACCAAGGTTACTCCTGACAGGTTTGCGTCTGTGAAAAAACTGATAGAAGAAGCGGAAGCAGGTCAAATGGATTACGTGGTTGTTACAGGTTCGCTTCCGCAGGAAACCATACTCTTTAACACGGAAAACAACACGGATATTCATTTTTATTTCAGCGATATAACTCCTTTAAAGACGGCTATTCGCAACAATCCGGGCGTTATTTTAATCAAAGACGGTTATGTTCTCGATAAATGGAGTTTCAGAGATATACCTTCTATCAGTGAATTGAAAGCGGAGATGCCGGAATACGAAAAGAATTTGATAAAATATAAACAGAAACATCCGCCTGTTTTGCCCGGCGACAACGAAGGCGAAATAAAATAAAGGTAAATAAAAGAAAGCGATTAATCAGTAATTAAAATACAAAGACATGTCTGAATCTATGTTTACAGTTTCCGATATTCAGTTTCTGACAAGCGATGCAGAAATTGAATATGCCGTCAAAGTAATGCGATCGAAAACAGCTGCGTACATCATGGATAACCAGCTGAAATCATTGGTAATTGGTATATCGGGCGGCGTCGACAGCGCTTTTGCGGCGGCATTGTTGCGTCCTGTGTGCGATTTCACCAATACCAAGTTAATCGGACGTTCTATAACGATTGAAACAAATAAAGAAGAAGAAATCGAACGTTCCAAAGCCATTGGGTTGTTGTTTTGTCACGATTTTCAGCATCTGGACTATACGGATATTTATCAGATG
>JAISRU010000171.1 GCA_031273515.1 Bacteroidales bacterium
GAATAACTAATGGTTTGTCGAGCAACATACAAAACAGCGTAAGTTCCAGATTTAAAACATCTGTGAAGTTTCCGTAATCAGCATCTTTGGCAAATTCCGTCTTCTGAGGGATGTTAGAAACTCTAAGCACATTTTTGATTTTCCGCACAATTTCCGGTATACCTTTTTCTGGTTCAACAACTCTTTCCATGCTTTCCAACGAACAATACAGTGCATAATATTTTCCTTCGGCATTAAGTCGTTCGGTTAGATCGTTCAGGTAAGTTGTTTTACCGCTTTGACGCGCCGCATGAATCACAAAATACTGCTCCATGTCTATCAACTGTTTTACCCCCTGCAAACGGGTAGACGCTTCTATCATATAATGTTTTGCCTTATTACAAGGTCCTGCTACGTTAAAATATCGCATAAGCTATTCTGTTTTTTGATCTTCTGCAAAGATAGTAAAAACAATTGAGAATTGAGAATTAGGCTTACGCAAGAGTATTCTGGATTGCCACACTCCGCTTCGATACATTCGCAATGACGGGTAAAAATAATCATAGTCAATCAGATAAATCGACGCACGAAGCGAGAGCAGAGGCAAACTTGTTTGACTATGCCGAGCAAGAAGGAGAAAGGCAAAGCCAATAAGAGTTCTATACAATCTTCGTCGCTTTGCGCCATTTTCAATTTTCAATTTTCAATTTTTTTTGTACCTTTGCAGACCTTGAAAATGGCATAGTATTTGTATTGGAAACATAACATAAATTTGTATAACAAGAAATTACAATCAGATGATAAATAAAACGAGAAAATTTTTGTTGACAACAATAACTTTTTTTATAATGACAATTCCTGTTTTTGTCTATGCTCAAGCTCCTTATAAGCAAGGGATTGGCATTGTTACAGGATTTATGCACGGAGCGTCTTACAAGACATTTATTCTGGGCGATAAATTAGCCCTGCAGGCAGATTTAAGCGTAAAAGCAAATATTCGTCGGGGAACATTCTGGAGTTTAGATATGCTTGCCCCCAATATTATGTATCAGCAGGAAATTTCAAATCTTCGTTTATACTGGTTTGCCGGCGGAGGTTTTTCGTTAGGTTACGCTTTTACGGGATTGAAGGATTATGGTAAATTCGGATTGAATGCAATGGGAGGTGTGGAATATAAATTCAAATTCCCTTTGACCGTACAAGCTGATTTTCGTCCGGGTTATGGACTGCTTTTCAGAAAGCAATTCTCCGATTCTTATTTCGACTTTAGCTTGAACGTCAGTGCCCGTTATACTTTCTGACAAAAAAATAATGTCTTTCTTGCAGAGAGAGGCTATTTCATTTCGTTGGTCAGACAGATAAATTCATTTACAGAAAGTTGTTCGGGACGTTTGTTGAAGATATCTTCCTGAATAAATCCATCGGTAAACGAAATTGTTTTCAACGAATTGCGTAATGTTTTCCGTCGTTGGTTGAATGCCGTCTTGACAAGCATTTTGAATTTTTGTTCATCGCATCCCAAATCGCAAACGGCATTGCGTTGCAGACGAACAACCGCCGAAGTAACTTTGGGCGGCGGATTAAACATACAGGCGTCGACGCTAAAAAGATATTCCACACGATAGAACGCCTGTAACAGGACGCTCAAAATACCATACTCTTTTCTGCCGGGCAGGGATGCTATCCGAACAGCGACTTCTTTCTGAAACATACCCACCAATTCGGGAATATGATCTTTGTATTCCAAAACCCTGAATAAAATCTGACTCGAAATACCATAAGGAAAGTTACCGATTATGGAAAATTTATCCGAAAATAGAACCGATAAATCCATTCGTAAAAAGTCGTCTTCTATTATTTTTTGTTCCAGATCAGGATAATGATTTCGTAGATAATGTACCGATTCCGGATCTATCTCAACGACTAAAACATCAGGAATTGTTTTTTTTAAGATAAACTGTGTTAAAATCCCCATTCCCGGACCTATTTCCAAAACGGCATTGGTGTCGTCCGATAAACTGTCGACAATTTGTTGCGCAATCGTAATATCTTTCAAAAAATGCTGTCCCAATCTCTTTTTTGCCCGTACGCTGTCCGTATTCATTTGTTTATATTTTTTATTTCCTTTATTATCAACGTCATTTCGAGGAGCGAAGCGGCGTTTGCAATGACGGCTGTCTTTTTTGTTCTGCTTTCTCTATTTATTTTTTAGTCAGGGAATATAGGTTTCCAATAATGCACACTCCGTATTGGGAACAATCACAGCGCTTTCGATAGCGGCTGGCATTAATACGCATTCGCCCGCCTGCATACTTTCTTCGCCTTTGTCGTACACAATCCGCGCTTTGCCTGACACGCAGATATAAATAACAAAAGAATCGATATGTATGTACATTTTTTCTGTCGGTTTATTAATGTGAAGATAATTGGTTGCAAAACAGGGATTGCTTATTATGCTGCTGGTCGTATTGATTTGTTTAGAATACGTAATAAGATGATTTTCCGTGTCCTGATAATTGATAGCGTCTAATGCATCATCAATATGTAATTGCCGGAAATTTCCTTGTTCGTCTTTTCGGTTATAATCGTACAGCCGATAGGTGATATCGGAACTTTGTTGAATTTCAGCCAATAAGACGCCTTTGCCAATGGCATGTACGCAACCCGCAGGAATAAAAACGGCGTCCCCTGTTTCTATGGGAATGTAGCGTAAAATCGTTTCAAGACTGTTATTCAGCATGTGTTTTTGCACGGTTTGTCTGTTTACAGGGATATGAAAACCAATGTTTAATCGGGCGTCAGGATCAGCGTCTACAATATACCACATTTCGGTTTTGCCGTTGGCATGGTGTTTTTGTCTTGCCATTTTATCATTCGGATGTACCTGTATCGACAAATCTTCTTTTGCGTCGATAAACTTAATCAACAATGGAAATTCTTCTCCGAAAACATCGAATACTTTTTCTCCTACCAAATCGCCCATATAAACCTCAATCAATTCATTCAGGGTATTTCCCGCCAAAAATCCATTGCTTACCACGCTGCACGAAGGTTCTATGCCAGATATTTCCCAGGTTTCGCCGCAATTGGGCAATGGAGAGAAGTCTTTGTTTAAAATACGTCGTATTTTATCTCCTCCCCAGATTTTATCTTTGTATACAGTCTTAAACTTTAACGGATATAACATATATTAATCTGTTTGATATTGTCTTTTTTGTTTCTAAAACAGGAATTGTTTGCCTGCGTTTGTCTTTGATTGCAATTGTGAATTTGCAAAGGTATAATTTTTCAGCATACGATAAACGAAAACGAGGTTAATATTTACAGTTGCAGGATTTTGAAAACAAGAATTTGGTTTCAGGCAATGTCGCCTGCAACACCTCCCGATATACGTCATGAATATTGATAACCCTCATGTCCACCGTCTTTAACGATGATTTCAAGACCTGTATTTCAGGTGGAAATTCAACAATCAGGTTACTCCATAAATCCAAATACGACAGCTGAGACAAACGGGCTATTGCTGTTGGAAGAGAGGCTAAATAGTTTCGGTTGAGTATCAATTGTTGCAAATGAATTAAATTTCCGACCTGATGGGGCAAACTGTCCAAACGATTGTTCGATAAATCCAAAATGATTAAATCGGTCAACGACCAGATCTCGTCGGGAACTTTCTTCAGACGCATTCCTGTAAGATGCAATTCCTGCAAATGAGGATACCGCATTATTTTTTGTCCGAAATCTGCGGGGAGTTTTCGTTTAAAAGACAAACGAAAAACACTGTCTGACGGAATTGCAGCAGCTGCTTCAAACGAAAAAAATATAGGAAACTCCTGTAATTTATTCGTATCGATCTGCCCGTGAGCGGAAAAAAAAGAAAACAAACAGAAAAAGCAAAACAGTATTTTTACCGTCGTGAATTTGTAATATAACATCGTTTTTGTTTTTTTTAGTAACGGAATTAATTTCATGATTATTTTAGTCCGACGTTTTATTATCGAACTAAGGAACGTGAAATAAATAATGTATCATGGTTTTGATGCCTTCGGCATCGTATGTTTATAGAAAAACGATGTTGTGTTTCCATTCGACCCCGACGGGGGCGAACAACAGAAGGGTACATTGCTTCTATAAATATATGACCTCTTCGAGGTCGAATTTCATATACGTTATAAGTTTTTTATTTGCCATTCCTAATCCGGACAAGCCGGAACCAAAGCGGTATTTGAATAGTCTACCAACAATAACATCAATGTTGGACATGGGTACTCACCCTTTTTATTTCTTCTTACTTTTTTCGATGGTGTCATGTTTTTATTGATATAATCATAGGCAATTTGAATGCGTCGTCGATATTCCAATTCTGCTTTATAATACCTGCACACAATGCGGGAGTACGGGGCGTAAAAGTTTTATCCGGATTTTTACT